>JALYZB010000490.1 GCA_030945945.1 Actinomycetota bacterium
GCCGCGGCCATGGCCGCCGCGCCCGAGCCGGCGTGCGCCCCGCCTTCGTCGAAGCGGCCCTTGAGCAGCAGACCGAACAGCAGTCCGAGGGACGGAAACAGCAGCACGCCTCCGGCCACGACTGCGACGATCAGTGTCACCAGGGTGTCGTGGGAGGCGGCGGCCCGGTCGACGCTCAGCCCCGGCAGCAGGGTCGGATAGCGCGCCAGGGCCCAGCCGGCGATGACCGCCGCGACGGCCAGCGCGGCGCTCACGCGGGCGAGTTGCAGCCGCCCGGTTCGTACCAGCGCGAGCGTGGTCAGCCCGGCCAGGCCCGAGACGATCACCGTGGCCAGGGCGCCGCCCCGCCCGAGCCCGTCGTAGAGCCCCCGGGCGTCGCTGTGGACGACGACGAGGGTCGCGGCCGCAACCGCGCCCGCCAGGAACCCGGAGACCAGCGCCCGCCGCCGGAAGGCCGCTTCGAGCTCAGCCTCCCCGATCCGGGCCGCATCGGCGGCGAGATAGACGGCGGCCAGGTAGGCGGCGAAGACAACCGCCAGGACGCCGATCGCCACCGAGGTCGGATTCAGCCAGCTGGTGAACTCAGCACCGGCTGCGTTGCCAACCGGGACCCGCTCGGAGGCGATCGCGCCCGCGGCGGCGCCGAGCGCAAACGGGGTGACCAGCGAGGCGATCGCGAACGCAGTGTCAATCGCCCGCCGGCCGCGGCGGCCGTCGGCGCCCGCGCGCAGGGCGTAGGAGGCGCCGCGCAGGATGATGCCCAGGCCGGCGAGCAGAAGCGCCGCCCCCAGCGTCGAGGCGACCGAGCCGAAGAAGGCGGGGTAGGCCGTCCAGGTCACCGTCAGCACGAAGATCAGCCACACATGGTTGGCCTCCCACACCGGCGCCATTGAGTGGTGCGCGTGCTCGCGGATCCGGGCCCCGCGCTCTCCGGGGCCCGACAGCGCCAGCCACAGCCCCGCTCCGAAGTCCGCGCCGGCCAGCACCACGTAGAGCACGAGCCCGGCAAGCACGAAGACGAGCGGAATCGTCGCCAGCACGAGCTCAGCTCCCGGCTCGGGCCGCAATCGCCGGGGCCGTCCCCGGCATCGGAGCGCGGGCGAGGCGGCGCAGGATCCACGCCACGGCGACCGCGAGCGTCAGGTAGGTGACAACCAGCGCGCCGTAGCCGACGGGGATTCCGCCCGCGCCGGTGACCGCGGCGGCGGTGGGCATCACCCGGTAGACGACCCACGGCTGGCGCCCGACCTCGGTGGTAACCCACCCGGCGATCAGCGCCACCGTGGCCAGGGGTCCGGCGAGCACGACCGCGCGGTAGAACCACGCCGAACCGGGCAGCCGGCGCCGGCGGATGCGGACGACCAGGTACACAAGCCCGAGCAGCGCGAGCATCGTCCCGATCGTCACCATCAGCTGGAACGCGACGCGCACCACGTTGACCGGCGGCCGCTGCCCGGCCGGCACGGTGGCCAGCCCGCGTACCCGGGCATCCCAGCTGTGAAAGGCGAGCAGCGAGAGCAGATGGGGGATCGCGACCCCGTATCTGACCTGGCCGTTGGTGTACCAGCCCAGCAGGTGCTCAGACGCGCCGTCGGTGGTGCGGTACAGCCCCTCAATCGCCGCCAGCTTGACCGGCTGATCGACAGCCACGTCACGCGCGACCCAGTCGCCGATCAGCACCTGCACCGGGGCGGCGAGGCAGGCGATCGTCAGCGGGATGGCCAGGGCGGCGCGTTCATAGCGCCCCCACCGACCGCGCAGGCGCCCGACCGCATAGGCGCCGGCGACGAGAAAGCCCGTGACCATGTAACCGGCGACGTACATGTGGATCAGCTCAGACCACAGGTATGGGTTGCCGAACAGGGCATGGAGCGGATCGATGTCGATCACCCGCCCGGCGCGCAGCGCAAAGCCGGTCGGGTGGTTCATCCACGCGTTGACCGAGATGACCATCAGCGATCCGGTGAACCCGGTGATCACCACCGGGATTCCGCTCAGCATGTGCGCGCGGGGCGAGAGCCGCTGCCAGCCGTAGACATAGATCCCGAGGAAGATCGCCTCCATGAAGAACGAGAAGCCCTCGATCGCGAAGCCGAGGCCGAACACGCCCCCGAACGTCGCGGTGAAGTTCGGCCACAGCAGCCCCATCTCGAAGCTGAGGATCGTCCCGGTAATCACCCCGACTGCGAACAGGGCGATCGCCACCTTTGACCAGCGCTGGGCGAGCGTGCGGTAGACCGGGTCCCCGGTGCGGTGATGCAGCCACTCGACGAACAGGACCATCGCCGGGAAGGCGATCCCGAAGGCGACCAGCGGGATATGGACCGCGAACGAGAGCGCCTGCATCTGGCGCGCCTCCAGGAGGTAGCGCTGATGGACCGGAGCGAGCGCCGCCGCGAGCGAGAGCATGGCCGCGACCGACGGTAGCGCTACCTGAGCTGGGACAATCACGTCATGGACCTCGGACTGCGCGACCGCGCCTGCATCGTCACCGGCGGCTCGAGCGGCATCGGTCTCGAGCTCGCCGTACGGCTCTGCGCAGAGGGCGCGCAGACGCTGCTGATCGGCCGCGGCGAGGATGCCCTACGGGCCGCGGCCCAACGCGCCGGGTCCGGCGCGCAGTGGCTCGCCCTGGACATCACCGAGCCCGAGGCGGGGGACCGCGCGGTGGCGAGCTGTCGGGAGCGATTCGGGCGCGTCGACGTGCTCGTCAACGGTGCCTCGGCCAGCTCGGTGACGGCGATCGACGAGCTGACCGACGCCGACTGGCAGGCGGCCTGGGAGATCAACGTGATGGCGCCGATGCGGCTGATGCGCGCCGCGCTGCCGGTGATGACGCAGGCCGGCTGGGGGCGGGTGGTCAACATCTCCTCCTCGTCGGGCAAGCGGCCGGGCCAGCGCAACGTGGCCTATTCGGTGGCCAAGGCGGCCGAGCTCGCCCTGTCGCGCGCCTACGCCGACGCGTATGCCGCCCAGGGGGTGCTGATCAACGCGGTCACCCCCGGCCCGATCGCGTCCGAGCTGTGGCTCAAGCCGGGCGGACTGGTCGACCAGACCGTGGCCGCGCGCGGCGGCAGCCGCGAACAGGTGCTCGAGGCCGTCGCGGCCACGCTGCCGCTCAAGCGGCTCGCGCAGCCCGGGGAGGTGGCGGACGTGATCGTCTTCCTGTGCTCGCAGGCCGCGTCCACCGTCTCGGGGGCGGCCTGGTCGGTCGACGGCGGGGCGGTCCCCGTGATCATCTGACCCGGGTCCCATGAGCCCCGCCGACCTCGCTTACACTGCCGACCGATGACCCTCGACACCGCAGCCGTGGGCAAGACCTACGCCCCCAGCGTCTACGCGGTGGGCCGCG
>JALYZB010000499.1 GCA_030945945.1 Actinomycetota bacterium
CGGTAGCGTCGGCCGGGGCCGTCCCCCGGTCCACTCGCAGTTCAAGCCCGGCCAGAGCGGCAATCCGCCGGGTCGTCCGAAAGGTTCGAAGAATTTCATCACGCTGCTCTATCAAGAGGCGGCCGAGCAGGTCACAATACCGGACCGGGGACGGAGTCGAAAACTAAGGGTCTGTCAGCTATCAACTGCTCGATCTGAGCGGCGTTCGTTGGGCTTGATGGTGTAGTTCCACTCACCGTGGAAGTCTGCACGGTGGATATCGATCTCGGCCATCTCTTGATCTGTCACTGCGATACCCTTGGGATAGCGGCCGGTGTCGAGTTCGCAGCGGACCGTCAGGCCGGTGTCGGTCGTCGTGGCGGTGATCAGATCGACGATGACGCGGTAGCTCACCAGCGGCTTGGCACGCCAGTTCATGCTGATGAACGAGAACAGACGATGCTCGATCTTGTTCCACTTGCTGGTTCCGGGCGGCAGGTGGTGGACATTGATCTCGATGCCGAGTTCGTTGGCCAGCGCTTGCAGCTCGCGCTTCCACAGGCGCGAGCGCGAGGCGTTGCTGCCGCCGCCGTCCGCGGTGATCGTCAGGTGCCTGGCACCCGGGTGGCGTGCGGCGCCGACGTCATGCCACCAGCGGCGGATCGTCTGTACGGCGAACGCCGACGTGTCGTGGTCCATGCCCACGCTGACCCAGCCGGCATTGGCCGCCAGATCGTAAATGCCGTAAGGCACCGCCCGGCCCAGTTCCTTGATCAGGAAGTCATGCACCCGGACCTCTTCGGGCTCGCCTTGCGGCCGCCATTCACGGCCGCCGTTCTTGAAGTCTCCGACAAGCTCCTTCTTCTTCGTATCGACCGAGATCACCGGCTGCCGCGTCGCCAGCGACTCGCTCACGCAGCGATTGATGTATTCGAACTGCGCGTCGCGATCCGGATGGTCCTCGCCCTCGCGGGTCTTGCGATTGGCCTGCAGGCTGAAATTGCATCGCTTCAGCAACTCGCCCACCACGGTATGGTTGACCCGGTGACCTCGCTGCGCCAGTTCCGCCGCCAATCGGCGCAAGCTCTTGCACGTCCAGCGCAGCGGCGACATCGGGTCGCCCCGCTCGCCGGGCGATACCAGCGACAAAAGGTCGTCCATCAGCGAGGCGTCCGTCACCACCAGCGGCTTGCGGCCGCCACCCGGACGGCGGGCGCGGCACGTGTCCAGCCGAGCCGCGTCGGCCAACTCATCGAGCCCTCGACCGATCGTGCTTGCCGCGATCCCGGTCGCGCGCGACACGGCCGCGATCCCGCCATAGCCTGCGGCACGCGCCTCGCTCGCCGCAAACACGCGACGGCCGCGCTCGTCCAGATGCGGCAGCAGAGCTTCATATCAGGCACGGATCGCGGTAGGATCAACCATAACGACACGCTACAAAGCCACACCGTGGCCTGGGAATCCCCAAAAACGGCCGCTAACTAACCCGATTCAGCTATTCCCTGACGAGCCCTAAATGCCCCAGACAAACTTTCCGGAGTGCGCCCTATGGCCTCGATCGCGTCGTCACCCTCATCCGCAGACCTTGTCGTTGGCGCCGGTACTCGCTGGCCGGGGATCGCAGCGATGGTCCTGGGCGCGTTCTTCATCCTGGGTACCGGCTTCTCGCACATCTCTGCGGTGCACAACGCGGCACACGATGCGCGGCATTCCGCCGGATTCCCGTGCCACTGACGCTTCGCCCGCTTCTTGTTTGCGCGCTCGCCTCGGGCTTGATCGCCGGGCTGGCCTTTTTCGCGATGCAGTCGGTGACGACGCGGCCGGTGATCGAGCGGGCGGAGGTGTTCGAACGCGCCGCCAAAACCGCGCCGCACGGCACAGCCAGCCATCACCACGCAGACGACGCGGACGCGTGGGAGCCGGCAGACGGGATCGAGCGCGCCGCCTACACGGTGGTCGCCGACGGTCTGATCGGCATCGGCTATGCGCTCCTGCTCGTGGGCCTGATCGCAGCAACCGGGCGCGCGGTCACGCTCTGGCACGGTTTGGCATGGGGTGCGGC
>JALYZB010000037.1 GCA_030945945.1 Actinomycetota bacterium
GGGCACGCTCGGCGCGGGCGATGTGCGCACGACCAGCGGCTAGTGATTCTTCGGGCATAGCGCTCCCCTGAGGGGTGAGCGCGCCGCCTAAGCGTCAATCGGCAATTGTGGCCCCGGCCGCCGGGAAGGACACTCTCAACGGTGGTTAGCCGGAAGGTCCAGAGGCTTCTTATATTGACTTCAACTACGACAGTACGCGCGCCCGCGGGATCCTGCGGGGTGGGCGACACGCGCGACCGGGCAGCTCGGATCAACACCGGAAGCCGCGCTGACCTCGCGGCGAAGGGCAGCGGGGTTCACATCGTGGCCGCCGCGGTGGGCCGGGCACCAGAGCTGCAACGGACGCTGCCCATCCGCGACGACGCGACGTTTCCGAGGGTCCAGCCCAGCCGCCACGAGATCCGGGCGGTGAACTATCACCGTCTCGCCGCGCAGCAGCAGCCGGTCGCCCGTGAACGTTCCTTCGAGCGTCAGCGGCTCGTCCCCTGAGACGACGAGGAGGCGGCGGTGGGGACCACACAAAACGGTGAGGCGCAAGCGGCCCATCGGCTCGCCAGTCGGCTGTCCACCGCTGGAGCGTTTCGTGGGTCTGCGTGGCGAGAACACCGTGGACGTGCCGATCACTTCGCCGTCAGGACCGACCACGGCCCGCTTTTCGCTCACGGCTGCCTCCACTCCACGTGCACCAGATCGGGATCGAACCGGTTGCCGCGATTCCTACCCGGTAGCACCGTGACGTTGACCAATGCCCGCACGATGGCGCGGCGCCGATCGACCGGCGCCGCCCGCCACTGCCTGGCCGGGTTGGGGGCGCCGAGAAGGTCGCTCACCACCGCCGCACCCGATCCGCCACTCATCGACTGCTCGACGTCGGATAGCCGCTCGTTCGTCCGGGCGGTGATCTTCTCCAGTTGGGCGCGGCTGATCGCCCCGTCTGAGAATGAGTCGGCGGCTTCTCCGAGCCGCATCCGCAAGGCGACGGCGTCGACGCGCAGACCCTCCATGTCGGGGCGTCGGGCCGCGTCGAGGAGGAGGTCTGCGACGTCGGGACGCGCGAGCCGGGCGGCGATCACCTCGGTGATCAGCCCGTCCAGGGGTTCAGCCGAACGGGCGACGTGGCCCCGCCCGGCCGTGGGGCACCGGTACACGGTCCGGGTCGTGCCCTTCGCCGGGTTACGGCCCACCGTGGCGGACCTGAGGGGCGCCCCGCAGGTGCCACAGGTGGCGATGCCGGCGAGAAGCCACCGCGCCCGATTCGACTGAGACTTGCGCCGGTCAGGGTCACCGAGCAGGGAGCACACCGCGCGCCAAGTGTCCTCGGTCAGCAGATTCGGCCACGGCGAGGCGCCGACGACTTCGCCGTTGAGCGACACGAGGCCGGCGTTCCGCGGGCGGGTGAGCACCTGCCGCAGCGAGGTGTAGTTCCACGGCCGGCCGGTGGAGGTGGTCACTCCGCGCCGGTTGAGGTCCGCGACGATCGACCCCACCGACGCGCCGGCCAGCAGCGCCGTGGCGGCGTTGCGGACCTCGCGGGCCTCAGATCGATTCAGGACCGCCGATCCCTTGTCCCGCAGCGTCCACCCGAACGGGCGCGCCCCACCGAGCCAGCGGCCAGCCTGGGCCGCCTGCAACTGCGCCCGCTTCGTCCTCTCCGACTTGTGTTCCACCTCGAACCGGGCCCACGCGCCGAGCGTCCGGGCAACGGCCCGACCGGATGGCGTCGCTAGGTCCAGCTCGCCGGCCTTACACGTCTGCGTGACGATCTTCCGGCGCTCGCAGAGGTCCACGTACTCCTCCAACTCCCGCGGGGAGCGGTGTAGCCGGTCGGTGTGCCAGACGATGACGGCATCGACGCGGCCGGCGTCAATCTCAGCGAGAAGCGCTCGGTATCCGGGGCGTGGCTTGCCGCTGTATGCACTCAGGTCGTTGTCGGTGTGGGTGGCAACCACGGTCCATCCGAGCTTGCGGGCGAGGGCGGCGCAGTCGGCGGTTTGCCGTTCGACTCCGAGGCCGGCGCCTTCGCGGTCCTGGGAGATTCGGACGTAGATCGCTGACCGCTTCGCACCCATACCTATATTGTGCCTTGACACGTCCCGGGAGGCCACTGTTCAGAGCAATAAGCAGATCCAGGCAC
>JALYZB010000057.1 GCA_030945945.1 Actinomycetota bacterium
GGCCTGGCGCAAGGTGGAGCGAGCGCGTTGACGGCGCGGGGCGAGGCGTTCGCCCAGGTTCTCGAGGCCAACGGAACGATCTTCGATTCCACGCCGCTGGTGAGGAGCGTGGCCCTCCTCGGCGAGCGCGACATCCGCCTGGCGCTGACCAGTTCGAGCTTCATCGACCGCCCGCCGATCGGCCGCGTCGGTGCGTCACGCCTGTTCGCCACGCCGGTGAACGCGCAGGGCCGCCGGCTCGTCGTGGTGGTGGGGGTGTCGCTCGGGGAGCGAACCGACGCTCTGAACCAGCTCGGTGGCCTGCTCATCTCCGGCGGGCTGATCGCTCTGCTGCTGGTGTCGGTCGCAGGATACGCAGCGGTCGCTTCGGCCCTGCGGCCGATTGAGTCGATGCGCCGGCAGGCGGCCGAGATCTCGGCGGGTGACGCCGGTCGCCGGCTCCCGGTGCCGCCGGCCTCTGACGAGGTCTCGCGCCTGGGGACAACGCTCAACGCGATGCTGGTTCGGCTTGAGAAGGCGTTCGCACGGGAGAGCCAATTCGTCTCCGATGCAAGCCATGAGCTGAGGACACCCCTGGGCATCGTCAAGACCGAGCTCGAACTCGCGCTCCGCGGGGCCCGAACCTCCACCGAGCTAAGGGAGGCCATCCGTTCCGCAGCGGCGGAGAACGATCGCGTGATCCGCCTAGCCGAGGACCTGCTCGTCCTCGCCCGCGCCAACCAGGGGCGGCTCGCTGTCCGCCGGACCGACTTGGATCTGGCTGAGACGCTGCGTGGCGTGCTGGGTCGCTTTGAACCCCAGGCGGCGGAGCAGCGTCGTGAGCTGCACCTCGAGGCGGCGACGGACGGCCGCGCCGTCGCCGACCCTCTGCGGCTCGAGCAGGCGGTGGCCAACCTGATCGACAACGCCCTGCGCTACGGGAGCGGGCCGGTCACCGTGAGCACGGGGATCACCCCAACGGGTGTCGAGATCCACGTGACCGACGCCGGGCCCGGATTCTCCCCCGAGTTCATCGCCGAGGCGTTCGAGCGCTTCACGCGTGCCGACGGCGCCCGCGGAGCGGGAGGGGCGGGGCTCGGACTCTCGATCGTTCGCGCGATCGCCGTCGCCCACGCGGGCACGGCCCATGTCGCCAACCGCTCCCAGGGCGGGGCTGACGCCTGGATCGTGCTGCCCGCCGAACCACGCCGCGCGCACGACTGACGGCTCGTTCTCGCCTCATCCCGGTCTCATCTTCGCGACCTACCGTGGCTGCCGCTTGGTTCCCCACCAAAAGGAGACGACATGATCAAGCGACTGAAGACAAGCCTCGGAATGGTCGCCGGACTCGCGGCGCTATCACTGGGCGGAGCGGCGATCGCCGGGGCGGCGGCAGGGACGGCTCACCCCGCCGTCAAGCATGCGAAGCACCACGCCACGCGCGCGGCGACGCAGACCCGGGACACCGATCAGGTCCAGAGCGGTGACCAGACCACCCCCGACACCGGCGGCGCCACGTCCGCCGAGGCGCTGAGCACAGAGACGGCCTCGGAGACCTCCGGGGAGAGCGCGGCCGGCAACGACGGCCCCGGCGGGCACGCCGATGAGCCCGGCAACCCCAACGCAAACACGCAGCAGCAGGGTCAGAACTGACCGATCCGATCGCGAGATCGGCCCAGCAGCAGGCGAGCGGCGGTCCGGGCGGACCGCCGCTTTCGCGTGATTTGACCCGGCGCTCATCTGGCTCTCACCGGGCTCTCATCTTCAGTCGTCAGCGTCCACAGACAGGATGCGGATACTGGTCGTCGAAGATGAGATCAAGATGGCCCGGCTCATCCAGCGCGGACTGCGCGACGAGGGCCTGGCCGCCGATGTGGCCAATCGCGGCGAGGACGCGCTGTGGATGGCGGCGGCCACCGAATATGAGGCCATCGTGCTCGACGTGATGCTGCCCGGCATGGATGGGTTCGCGACCTGTCGCAGGCTGCGCGCAGATGGCGTCTGGGCACCGGTCGTGATGCTCACGGCCCGGGACGCGGTCACGGACCGGATCGCCGGCCTGGACGGCGGCGCCGATGACTATCTGACCAAGCCGTTTTCCTTCTCGGAGTTGCTCGCCCGCCTGCGAGCCCTGGCCAGGCGCGGCCCGGTCCAGCATCCGACCGTCCTGCGCGTGGGGGACCTGCAGCTTGACCCCGCGGGACGGCGCGTCTGGCGGTCCGAGAGCGAGATCACCCTCAGCACCAAGGAGTTCGCGCTACTGGAGGCCTTCATGCGCCGCCCCGGGGATGTCCTGTCGCGCTTTCACCTGCTCGAGCAGGCCTGGGACTATGACTATGAGAACCGGTCCAACGTGATCGACGTCTACGTCCGCTACCTGCGCCGCAAGATCGATCTTCCGTTCGGCACGCACACGATCGAGACGGTCCGCGGCAGCGGCTACCGCTTGCGCTCAGACGGGGCGCCGGCCCAGGCCCCGCACCGGGGCGCGTGAGCTGTCCGTGAGCCACGGGCCTCGCCACCCGCGCCTGCGGGCTGGGACCGGCGCGGTCCTGACCATCGTCGCGCTCCTGCTCGTGCTCGCGGCCGCCCGCGGTCAGGCCAGCAGCTCCCGACCCGGCCGGCCGGCCGAGGTGGCCGTGCAGAGGGTCACGGGGGCGCGTGCACCGGCAATCGTCGCGGTCGGCTCCGGGCCGCCGCAGGCCGTGGTCACGCTGGCGGGTCGCAGCGCACCGCTGAGCGTGCCCCGCTCCTTCCTCGGTCTCTCCACCGAGTATTGGACGGTCCCGATCTGGGCGCGCCACCTGTCGCTGCTGGGCCACGTTCTCGCCTCGATCACCCCGAACGGGCCGATGGTGCTGCGGATTGGCGGCTCGTCGGCCGATCAGACGTTCTTTGCCTCCCCCAAGGAGCCGCCGGAGTGGGTGTTTGAGACCTCACCCGCGTGGCTGGCGCAGGTGCGCCGGATCGTGACCAGGTTTGGCGTGCGAGTGATCCTGGATCTCAACATGGTCACCGCGACACCCCAGATCGCCGTGCGCTGGGCCCGCGCGGCGAGAGCGGCGCTGCCCGCCGGCAGCGTGATCGGCTTCGAGATCGGCAACGAGGCCGACATCTACAGCCACACGGCCTGGCAGGAGCTGACCGGCGGGGCGATCGCCGCCCGCGTCCTTCCCCAGACGATGACCGC
>JALYZB010000066.1 GCA_030945945.1 Actinomycetota bacterium
AGCGGCCACCGACGCTGAGCGCCTCGTCGCTGCCGCTCGTGGTGCGAGGCGGCACATCGCCTCGTGCTTGCTTCGTCGGCTTCGAGCCCGGTCTCGAGCAAACGTGCTGACTACCGCTCGTCGGCGGGCGGAGGCGCCGACGTCGGCACGCGCGTCACTGTCGGGTTGGACGAATCTCGAGAGCGTCGTCCCGTGGCCGAGTCACGCTCGCTTCGGCACGGCATTGCAGGAGCACGGACGCAGTCGTTCCTCATGATCGCTGCTCGTCCTAAAGCTGAATCGCGGTTCAACTGCCGCAGGACCGGTTTTCGTCGTGAGAGCCCGGCTGTCTAAAGATCGAGCGTGGCCGGAGCGGCTGCTCATAGTTAGATCGCGGATGCTCTCGCGCGTGGTTTGGCCGGATCGCTCCCGCCGCCTCCTTGACCGACGTGGTGCATAGAGCGGGGGTGTGGGTCAGTCGGTGGTGGCGATCGCCCAGACGAACCCGGCGAGCTGGCGGGCGACGGCGACCGCGACGACTGTGCGGCGCTTGCCGCGCTCGGTGTCGAGCCGGCGCCAGGTGCGGTGCAGCCGCTGCTTGTTGAGCGACGCGCTGCGTGGTGATGGTGCTGGTGTCCAGCGCCATGGTCGGTGGGGATGTGGGGCGACGGTTGGGCCGCGGTGGCGACAGGATGGTGGTGATCCTGTTGATTGAGGCCCCCTCGCCGAAACCTCGAAGCGGTATGGGACGAGGGGGCCGTGACGCCGTTGGAGGACGTCGTGCTTATCGTCTCAGACGATCGTGCTGCGGTCGAGGCGGATCTCGCTGCTGGCCGCTTGTTGTGCCCGTGCTGTGGTGGTGGCGTGCTGGGAGGTTGGGGCTGCGCGCGGCTGCGTCAGGTCCATACGCACGCTGGGGTTCGTTGGCTGCGGCCGCGTCGTGGGCGCTGTCGTGATCGGGGCTGCGGCACGACGCATGTGCTGCTGCCGGACGTGTGCCTGGCGCGTCGTTGCTATTTGGCGGAGGTGATCGGCGAGGCGCTGTTGTCGGCTGGGCGGGAGGGTTATCGGCGGGCTGGGGAGCGGCTGGGGGTGCCCGGGGAGACGGTGCGGGATTGGCGGCGGCGGTTCTGGTCGCGCGCTGAGCTGATCGCCGCTCACTTTTTGCGGTGGGCGCGAGCGCTGGACGCGTCGCTGGATCCGCCGGCCGATCAAGGATCCGTGGTGGGGGACGCGCTTGAGGCGATCGGCGTGTGCACGAGGGTGGCGTCGCTGGTTCTCGCCCGTCGGGCGCCGTGGTCGTGGGTGTCGGCGCTGACCGCGGGCGGGCTGCTTGCGGTCAACACGAGATCGCCTTGGCCGGCGCCTGAGTGACTGTGATCCTGACCGGCTGGTTGGTGTCAGCGACGGTCAGGAGGTGGTCGGGTGGACAGGGCACAGGAGATCGGGGTGTTCCGTTGGCGGATCGTCGGCGAGGCGGTCGATCCGTCGCTCTCGCCCCGAGAGCGCGGGATGCTGGTCCGCGCTCTGGCGGCGCGCGAGCATCTCGGGCCCGACGGGCGTTGGGTGCGGGTGTCGCGCAACACGCTGGATCGCTGGATCCGGGCGTATCGCGAGGGCGGGTTCGCGGCGCTGGTTCCGGCGCCGCGGCGGATGCCGAACCAGACGCCGGCGCGGCTTTTGGAGCTGGCGTGCGCGCTACGCCGCGAGCAGCCAGCGCGCACAGCGGCGCAGATCCACAGGATCATCGTGGAGGCGGAGGGCGGCTCGCCGTCGGCGCGCACGATCCAGCGTCACCTGGTGGCGGCTGGGTTGCCGTGGAAGGGCGGACAGATCGGGCGTGCGCTGGGTCGGTTCGAGGCCGAGTTCCGCAACGAGTTGTGGACCGGGGATGCGCTGCACGGACCTGTGGTCGACGGCCGTCGCACGTTCCTGTTCTGTTTCCTTGACGATCACAGTCGCTTGTTGTGCGGGTATCGGTGGGCGGCACGGGAGGATGTGCTGAATGCGTCGGCGGCGTTGCGGGCCGGGCTCGCCAGCCGGGGTCTGCCCAAGGCCCTCTACGTTGACAACGGCAGTCCGTTCGTGTCCGGCCAGCTGTTGCGCGCGTGCGCTGTCCTGGGGATCCGGTTGATCCATAGCCGGCCGGGGCGGCCGGAGGGGCGCGGGAAGATCGAGCGGGCATTCCGGACCGTTCGCCAACAGTGGTTGGTCGAACTGGAGGAACGCCCACCCTCGACTCTGGAGGAGCTGGGCGGTCTGTTCCAGGCGTGGGTGGAGCAGGTCTATCACCGGCGAGTGCACTCGGAGACCGAGCAGACACCGCTCGAGCGGTTCCTCGCGCCGGGACCGCCGGCACGGCCGAGCGAGCGGGCGTTGCGCGAAGCGTTCCGCTGGTCAGAACGACGCACGGTCTCGCGGACCGGCACGATCGGTATGCACGGCAACACCTACGAGGTCGACCCGGGGCTCGCGGGCCGGCGGGTGGATCTGATCTTCGACCCGCTCGAGCTGGCCGACGTTGAGGTTCGCCTCGATGGACATCACCAAGGGCTGGCGGTGCCGCGTCAGATCAAACGGCACGTGCACCCACGCGCGCAGCCGCCGGCCAAGCCGGCCGAGCCGACGGGGATCGACTACCTCGGCCTGATCCGCCAGCGCCGCGAGCGGGGGCTCCAGAAGCGGATCGACTACCGCCACCTGCCCCAACCCGACGGCCACAGCGATGACGACAACGACAAGGAGATGAAGGGATGAGTATTGATCGTCTCAGGGCGCACTGGGGGCTGTCGCGCACCCCGTTCACCAAGGAGTTGGCGCCATCGATGCTGTTCGCGTCGGCCGCTCACCAAGAGGCCGTCGCCCGGATCGATTGGATCATCAGCGAGCGGGCGCTTGGGGTGGTGTGCGGCGAGGTCGGCGCCGGCAAGACGGTCGCCGCCCGCGCCGCGAGCGCCGCCCTGGACGCGAGCCGGTACACGATCATCTACCTGCCCAACCCGGCGATCGGCGCGCGCGGGATCTACACCCAGATCGTCACAGCATTGGGCGCCACGCCACGGTTCTACCGGGCGACGCTGATCCCGCAGGCGACCGACCTGCTCGCCGCCGAGACCGCCGAGCGCGGCAAGACCGTGATCCTGATCTTGGATGAAGCGCATCTGCTGTCGGTCGAGCAGCTCGAGGAGCTGCGGATGTTGACCAACTCCGAGATGGACTCCCGCGCGACGTTCGCGTGCCTGCTGCTCGGCCAGCCCACCTTGCGCCGAAAGCTCCGCCAGGGCGTGTTCGCCGCGTTGGATCAGCGGATCGCGCTGCGCTGCACGATCGACGGGATGGACCGCAAAGAGACCGGCGAATACATCGCCCATCACGTCAAGCTCGCCGGCCGCTCCGACACGCTCTTCTCCGACGACGCGGTCGGGTTGATCCACGAGGCCTCCCGTGGGCTGCCCCGGCAGGTGAACAACCTCGCGACCCAATCGCTGATCGCCGCCTACTCGACCAACAAGAACATCTGCGACGAGTCAGCCGCGCGCGCCGCGGTCACCGAGATCGCCGCAGAGTGACCGGCGAGATCATCTCGCTGTTCGATCCCGACAGCGCCCCGTCAGACCCGGCGACCGGCCAGCGAACAGGCGTTTCACGGGCTGGCAGGACAACTCGTCGCCAAGATCGCTCCGAACACCGAAGCCGATCCTGTTGCGATCCTCACCCAGCTGCTGGTCTGCTGTGGCGCGCTGATCGGTCGCGGCGCTCACTTCCGCGTCGAGGCGACCCTGCACCATCCCAACCAGTTCCTGCTGTTGATCGGTGACTCGAGTCGCGCCCGGAAGGGCAGCTCGTTCGATCACGTCACCAGGCTGCTCACCGAGGCAGACCCGGCGTTCCCGTCCCGGCTGATCACCGGCCTATCCAGCGGCGAGGGTTTGGTGTGGACGGTCCGTGACCCCAACGGTCCCGACGCCGGCGTCACCGACAAGCGGCTGCTGGTCGCAGAACCCGAGTTCGTCAGCGTGCTCAAACAGACCCAGCGTGAGATCAACACGCTCTCGCCGGTACTCAGGTCAGCCTGGGACGGTCGGCCGCTCGCGCTCCTGACCCGCACCGCCCCCGCCCGCGCCACCAGCGCGCACATCTCGATCATCGGCCACATCACCGCCACCGAGCTGCGCCGCCACACCACCACCGTCGAGCTCGCCAACGGGTTCCTCAACAGATTCCTATTCGCGGTCGTCAGACGCGTGCGACTGCTGCCCGAAGGCGGCAACCCCGACCCGCTCAAAGACAGCGGCCTCGTCCGTTACCTCGCCGCCACCATCAACCACGCACAAACCGCCGGACAGCTCAAGCTCGACCCCGCCGCGCGCGAGCTGTGGTGGCACGTCTACCCGCAGCTGACCCAGCCCTCCGACGGGCTCGCCGGCAATCTCACCGCCCGCGCCGAGGCGCACACGATCCGGCTCGCGCTCCTCTACGCGCTCCTCGACAGCGCAAACGCCATCCGGCCGGAGCACCTCCAAGCGGCGCTCGCGCTATGGAACTACGCCGCCCGCTCAGCCGCCTGGGCGCTCGAGTCCACCGCCGGCGACCCGCTCGCCCACCAGATCCACGCCGCGCTCACCCACGCCTTCCCCGACGGGCTCACCCGCACCCAGCTCCGCGACCTGACCCACCGCAACGCGACCACCATACAGCTCGACCAAGCACTCGCCGCGCTCGCCCACGACGGCAAGATCACCAGCCGCCGCGTCCTCACCAACGGCCGGCCAGCCGAGCTCTGGACCGCCACACCAGCACCCGACGCCTGACCACCCC
>JALYZB010000079.1 GCA_030945945.1 Actinomycetota bacterium
ACCGCGAAGACCGCCACCCGCGTGAGCAGCCCGACGGCGCCGTGGGTCGGCAAGACCAAATCACCGGCGGCCGCCAGGCCGCCCATCACCACAACAAGACGGGCCAGCCGTAGCCACTCGAACGCGACGTGGAAAACGTTTCGGGTCAACGCGTACATGACCCCCAGCATCACCACATAGGCTCCCGACAGCGCGATCCCGGCCCCGGCGATCCCGAGCGGTGGCACCAGCGCCACAATCAGGATCACGTTGGCGGCCAGCCCGGCGAGCGAGGCGGGGAAGTTGCGGGTGGTCACCTTTGCCCGCCCGGCAATGACCAGGAACACGACCCACAGGCCGTATAGCGCCCAGCCGAGCGCAACCCACGGAAGCGCCCGGTAGGCGCCGAAGTACTGAGGCGCCGTCAGCAGCCTCAGCACCCAGCGGCCGAGCAGGGCCAGGCCGGCGACGACCCAGCCGCTGACGAACAGGTAATAGGTGGTCACGAGCCCGTATAGCCGGGCCGCCTCGGCGTCGTCGGTGATCGAGTAGGCCAGCGGCGGCCAGGCGTACTGAAACGCGCGGACGATGAACGCGACCGAGCCCGCCAGCTTGACGGCAATCGAATACAGGCCCGCCACGGCCTGCCCGCGGCCGTGGTAGAGGTAGAAGCGATCGACGATGCTCAGCGCGTAGACCGAGGCCTCGGCCGGGACGGTGGGCAGTCCGAAGCGCAGCAGGATGCGCAGCCGCTCGGCCCCCGCCCGCCGCGGCGCCAGCCGGCCGCGCATCGTCCACCACAGCGCGAGCAGGATGACGGTCGAGACGCCGTAGTTGGCCGCCAGCAGCCCGCGGGGCCCGTCCCCGAAGCCGACCACCAAGACCACCGAGCCCGCGATCGTGAGCACGACGTTGCTGACCGACGCGATCGCGTACGCACGCAGCCGCTCGTCGACGCGTAGCAGCCCATAGGCGAGCTCGAGGTTGGTGAACGACCACATCCCGAGCACCGCAATCAGGAACGTCGCGGTGTCGCGGTGGCTCAGCACGAGCGTGCTCAACGGGGCTGAGAACGCGGCCAGCACGATCGCCACTCCCGAGGTGGCGATGAACAGGAAGCCGGCGGTGCGGCGCACGAGCGCGTCGCGCCGCTCGGGATCTGTGTCGGTGAAGTAGAAGCGCAGGAACGCCTCGATCATGCCGAAGCGGACGAGGATGCTGATCAGGATCACCCCGTTGGCCAGCAGCTCGACCACGCCGTAACCGGCCGGGTGGATGTAGCGGGTGTACACCGGCAGCAGCAGGACCGCGGTCAGCTTGGAGACGACGTCGGCGACCTGGTAGGCCGCGACCGAGGACACCAGGCGCTTGAAGAGAGCAGTCATGCCGGGCACACGGTAGGGATCACGCGACTGTCACCATCGGCGCGGCTTGCGCCGCACGGCCGTCAGCGCGAGATCACAGTCCAGATCCGGCGCAGGATCTCCTGGGTGTCGGTGCTGCGGGCCAGACGCGCGGCGAAGCCCACGATGCCGACATCGATCACGGTGCCCTGGCCGAGCCGATAACCGATGATCGCCGAGCTGGTGCTCGTCGCTCCCGCCGCGGACGCGACCGTCAGCGGCGCCGTCACCCCCGAAAAGGACTGATAAGCCGAGAAGGCCCGAAACGCCCCCGAGGTGCCGCGGAACAGGCCGAGCCGATCACGACCGGCGAGGATGAAGGCACCGTGCGTGCGGGTGACCGGACCCATCCGCGCACTGAGGATGTCCGCCGGCCGCGGAGGCGTCGGGTGCGTGGCCCGGGCGGCGCTCAGGGTCACCCCACGGCGTAGCGAGTCGACGCCCAGCGACAGCAGATGGCCGCCACCGGTGACGTAGCCGCGCAGCGCCGTGGCCAAGCCCGGGGGCACCCAGCGCTCGTCGCCGGCGAGGATCACGCCCGCATGTCCGGCCAGCTGCGGCCCCACCCCGAAGGTAAGACCGAGATCGGTCGTCAACTCATAGCTGAGATGGTTGCGCTGCAGGTAGGCGAGCAGCGCAACCTGCTGGCCCCAGGCGGCGGGAAGGCCGTTGACCAGCGGTCGCGAGAGCAGCACCGGATAGCCGCCGCTGAGCGTATTGGGAATGCCGTCCCCGTCGTCGTCGACGGGGTTGAGCGCCTGCCAGGTGAGCGCCGGCAGGACGACGAGCACTCGTGCGGAGACCGCGGCCGGGGCGCCGACGAGCGGGACCACCGTCCGGTGAATGCCGTAGCGCAGGGCGAGTTGATAGAGCCCGCCGCCCGCGGGGTGCGACGGGAGCGTCACGTGCAGTCCGATCGCCCGTGACCCACCTGAGGCGATCACCTGGTCGGCGCCCGCGCGTCGCAGCGCCCATGCGTAGCCGTGCTGGCGAGCGTCCACGAACACGGTCGCGGTGGCGCCGGGGGCGACCGGAGTCAACGGCGGCAGTCCCGCCAGGTAGCGGATGCTCACCCCGGCGTGGGGCGTCGTCCCCGCCACGGGCGGCAACACGGCCGGGAAGCTGCCGGTGTTGCAGGCGCGGTCGGTCACCCGCAGACCCACCAGGTAGGTGCCCTGGGGCGCCGGGGCGCCGCCGGCCACCGTACCGTCCCAGGTCGAGCGCCCCGCGGCCCGGGCGGGGAACGACTTCACGAGCTTGGGCGCCCCCGGCCGGTCGGTGCGGTAGATGAGCATCCGCCCGGGCCGGGCGGCGTGGCCGGTGTAGCTCACCGTGGCCCCGTTCACGCCCGCCCGCGGGATCAGCCCCGGGGACACCCCGGTCACGCGGGGATGCGGGGCGACCGTCTCGACCGTGACCGGCAGCGCGCCCGCGTTGTCCGAGATCAGCACGGAACGGCCTTGGTGGATGAGCGCGACCCGGATGTAGTAGGTGCCGTCGGGGACCACCCGCCCGTTCGCGGTCCGCCCGTTCCAGACAAAACCGCGGCGCACCGGATGACGCCCCCCCTGCATGTGCACGCCGGAGGCGAGTGACGCCACGAACGTGCCCCCCGAATCGACGATGTCGACATCGACATCGTCGGAGCGGTTCTGCAGATAGAAGGACACGAGCATGGCGCGATGGCTCGTGCCCTTGCAGACCTGGCCGTCGACCGGATTGATCGCCGCCGGATGGGGGGCCGGATTCCCGGCCAGCAGGGGCGTGGAGATCTTCAGGTGCTGCACGACGAAGAAGGCGGCCACGGTCACCGCGGCCAGGACCAGGAAGGCCGCGACTCCAAGCCGTCTCACAGCGCCACCACCGCCGTGTTTCCGATCTCGAAGCGATGAAAGGCGGCCAGGCCATCGGCGTCAGCCGCACACAGCATCACCCGGATCGAGCCTCCGTGGCAGACCGCGAGCACCGGCCGCGGCGATCCAGCGTGGATATCGCGCAGGGCCGCGGTCACCCGCGCCTGCTGCTCGGCCAGCGACTCACCTTCGGGGAAGCGAAAGTCAGGATCCGGGCGCCGCCAGGCGGCGTAGAGCTCTGGGTCGTCGGCCTGCACGTCGGCGAACAGGCGACCCTCCCAACGTCCGCGGTTGCCCTCGCGCAGCCGTGAGTCAAGACGCACCGGCACGCCGATCGCAGCGCCGACCGTCTCCGCCGTCTCCCGCGCCCGGCGGAGGTCCGAGGCCCAGATCGACCGGAGCGCGTTCTCGTCGGAGATCCGTGCAGCGAGGGCGGCGGCCTGGGCGCGGCCGGTGGCGTTCAATGGGGTGTCGCGGAAGCCTTGGAAGCGCAGCGGCTCGACGTTGTCGGCGGTCTCGCCGTGACGGGCGAGCACGACACCGCCGAGGCCGAGCGATCCGGTCACGCCCCGCGTGCTCTCCGCCAAAGGCGCGCGGAGCGACGGGCGCCACTAGCCATCGAAGTCGACGACCGCCGTGTCCGAGCGCAGTCCGACCCGCATCGTCTCCAGCGAGAGGACCTCCTCGGGAACGATGTTGCCAAGGTTGACATCGGCGCCGAAGCGGCGGATGAACCACACCTGCTGATCCATGCGCGGTGCCTCGAAGAGGATCTTCTCGGGCGCGACGGCGTGCACGATCTCGTCGATCAGCCCCATCTGGACTTCGCCGTCGTGGCGGAAGATCCCGACGTTGCCGCCCTCGCGCGCCTCGGCGACCACCTTCCACGCCCCGGCCTCGAGCTCGGACTCGATCTGCTCGACCCATCGAAACGGCGCCATGATGCGCGTGTTGTCCTTGGAGCCGACCTCCGAGATGACCGTGAACTCGGTGGCCAGGTGGGCGATCAGCTCGAGCTTGCGCTCATGGTCCAGCGTGATCGTTCCGTCGGAGACCTCGATGTGCTCCAGCCCGAGCTCGTGCAACCAGGCGACGAGCCGGTCCAGCCGGTTCTGAGCGATCGCCAGCTCGGTCAGCGTGCCGCCGAACATGACTTCGATCCCGTGCTCGCGATAGCGAGCCAGCTTGGGGTCGAGATTGCCGGTGGCGACCGCGGTGCCCCAGCCGAGCTTGACCATGTCAATGAACTCGCCGGCGACCTCGGCCAGGCCGTCGACCCCGGCCACCGACAGGCCGCGGTCCAGAACGTGGGTGATGCCCTCTTGGCGGGGCTTGGTCGCCCGCACGGGCAGGGTGAGGAGGTCCTTCATGGCCATGGCCGCAGAGAGGCTACTGAGCCGTGCTCAGCCGGTGCTCGTGCCGGCGCCGGTGCCGGTGCCCGCCGCCGGGCTCGGCGTCGTGCTGCTCGAGGCCACCGTGTTCAGGTCAGCGCCGACGGTCACGATTACCTGGGCCGAGCACGCGGCGCCCTGCGCGCAGGCCACCGCCTGGCTGCTCTGATCCACCGCCGAGACGACCCCGGCGCCCAGCCCGAGGGACTTGGCGACGGTCAGCGCCGCCGCACGATGCCCGGGCAGGTACGCGACCACCGTCGTCGTGTGGGTCTGATCGGTGGCGGTGGCGATCTTGCCGAGCTTGTACGCGGCGGCGCCAAGCTTGACCGAGACGTCGTGGGCGAGGTTGTTGGTCGAGGTGCCGTTGAGGACGGCGACGGTCACGGCGGACGGGTTGACCGCAGCGGTCCGGTGGCCACGCCGGTGTGCCGAGGACGCGTTGGAGGCCTTCGAGGTGCTGCTGGACGCGGCCGTCGGCGAACTCGAGCCACGGGTGAGCAGGAGCAGCACGACGACGATCGCCGCGACTACGGCGAGCGCGATCAGGGCCGCGAACAGGC
>JALYZB010000096.1 GCA_030945945.1 Actinomycetota bacterium
CCCCGGCGCGGATCCGGCGCAGCAGGCGGACCGTAGCGCTCGGGCCGGGCGCGATAGCGCTCGAGGTAGACCTCGATCCCGGGCGTCGTCGACAGGTCCACCGACGAGGCGAGCAGCTCGAAGACCAGGCGGCGGTTCAGCCGCACGCGCTCGGAGTCGGTGCGGATCTCCATCCCCTCCTGCACTCGGCGCGAGCACGCGGGGACCAGCGTGCGGGCTCCCTCGAGCTCGACCATGCACACGCGGCAGGCGTTGGCCGGGTTCAGCGTCTCCCCCCAGCAGAGGGTCGGGGTGTCGATCTCCAGCGCCCGACAGGCGTCCAGTACGGTGCCGCCCTCCGGCACGCTGACCGTCCGGCCATCGATCGTCAGCTGGATAGCTCGGTCGCTCATATCAACGCGCTGGCCCCGTTCGGGGCCGCTGAGCTCGCACGGCCGGCGCTGCTCGTGAAGGTCCCGAGGATGTCGATCGCCGATGCCACCGCGTTGGGTGCCGTCTGCCCGAGGCCGCAGATCGAGGAGTCACGCATGCAGATTGCCAGCTCGCCGAGCAGGGCGACCTCGTCGGCGACGCTACCGCGGGTGTGTCCGCTGCGCAGGCGTGCCAGCGCCTCCTCCTGGCGAACCGCACCCACCCGGCATGGTGTGCACTGCCCGCAGGACTCATCACGGAAGAAGGCGGCGATCCGGAGCAGGATCGCGGGGATGTCGGCCGTCTCGTCATAGGCGATGACGACGCCCGAGCCCAAGGTCGTTCCGGCCTCACGGGCTGCCTGCATGGTGAGCGGCAGATCGAGCTGGTCGGGTCCGACGAACGCCCCGGCGGCGCCTCCGAGCAACACCGCCTGCAGCGCTCGGCCGTCCGGCACGCCTCCGGCCCGCGTGAGCAGCTCGCGCAGCGTGGTCCCGAACTCAACCTCGTAGACGCCCGGTGTGGTGACGTTGCCCGACTCGCAGAAGAGCTTGGTGCCGGTCGATTTTCCGGTGCCGATCCGCGCGAACGCCGGCCCTCCTTCAAGCAGCAGCGGCAGCACGTTGTAGAGCGTCTCGACGTTGTTGACGAGGGTCGGCTTGCCGAACAGGCCGACGGCGACCGGGAACGGCGGCTTGGCCCGGGGCTCGCCCCGGAAGCCCTCGATCGAATTGAAGATCGCCGTCTCCTCGCCACAGATGTACGCCCCGGCCCCACTGCGGATCTCGATCTCGAAGGCAAAACCGTGACCGAGGATGTCAGGGCCGAGGTATCCGTGATGGCGCGCGACCTCAACCGCGTGGCTGATCCGCTCGTGCGCGACGGGATACTCGCCGCGCAGGTAGAGGTAGCCATGCTCACACCCGGTGGCGTAGGCGGCGATCGTCATCGCCTCGATCAGCGCGAAGGGGTCGCCCTCCAGCAGCTGGCGGTCCTTGAACGTGCCCGGCTCGGATTCATCGGCGTTGCAGATCAGATAATGCGGACGCGCGGCCTGCTGGGCCACCGCTTCCCACTTGACCCCGGTCGGGAAGGCGGCCCCGCCCCGACCCATCAGCCCCGAATCCTTTACCTCGCGGATCACCCCCTGGGGTCCCATCTCCACGGCCCTGCGCAACGCCTCAAAGCCGCCGGCCGCCCGATAGTCGTGCAAGCTGGTCGGGTCGACGATGCCGATCCGGCCCAGCAGACGCAGACCCGCCTCGCCCCGCTGGCGCACCGGAGCGTCAGCGGCGTTCTCGCTGGCCCCGCCCTGCAACGCCGCGAGTGCGCGCCCGACCGTCGCCTCACCCAGCACCCGCTGCACCGGATCCGGGCCGGCCACCGTCAGCATCGCCGCCGGTCCGCGATCACACTGGCCCAGGCAGGGGCTGCGCAGCCAGGCGGCTCCGTCGCGCTCGGCCTCCTCGGGACCGAACTGCTGCTCCAGAGCGGCGATCAACGCGTCGGAGCCGACACACTTGCAGGCGATGTCCTCACAGACGTGCAGGACACGGGCGGGGCGCGGATTGACCGAGAGCAGCCCGTAGAAGGTGGCGACCCCGAAGGCGTCGGCGGGCGGCACGGTCAGGCGCTCGCAGACGTAGTTGAGCGCGCCGTGGCTGATCCAGCCGCAGTGGGCCTGAACGGCGTTCAGCGCGGGCAGCAGCAGGTGGCGCTGATCGCGGGCGGCGTGCCCGCCGTGGGCCATGCGCCCGTCCACCAGCTCGTCGTGCCGGCCGCCCACCCAGCCGGAGGCGGGAGGGCCGAGCAGCCCGTCGACGGCGTCGCGCTCGGCCGCGTCGGCCTCGGCGACCAGCAGCCGTAAGTCCATCAGGCCCGCTCCGCCAGCGGCAGCGTGAACTGGCCGTTCTCCTCGGGGGGCACGGCCTGCGCGCCGTGGCCGTTCTCCACCGCCGCATCGCCGGGGAGCACCTTCGCCACGCGGATCGCCGCCGCCTTGAACTCCGCCGTCCCGGACTTCGGATCGGTCGCATCGATCGTCAGCACGTTGGTCTCGACCTGCTCGGGGAAGTGGAAGGTCATAAAGGCCAGCCCGCGGCGCAACGAACGGTCGATCCGCACCGGCGCCGTCACCGACCCGCGGCGAGAGGAGATCCGCGCCGCGTCGCCGGTGGCCAGGTCATGCTCGGCGGCATCCTCGGGAGACAGATCGAGCGTCTCCCCGCGGTGCAGCGGCGAGCGGTACAGGCCCGACTGGGTGCCGGTGTTGTAGGACTCCAGGCGCCGGCCGGTGGTCAGCCGGATCGGGAACTCGGCGTCCAGCGCCTCGACCGGCGGACTGTGGGGCGTGACGCTGAACGGCGCCGGCGGACCTTCGATCGGGTCCTGCCACAGCCGGGCGTGCAGGAACTGGGCGCCGGGATCGTCCTCGCTGGTGCACGGCCAATGGAGTCCGTCATTCTCGGCCAGCCGCGCGTAGCTCATCCCGGCGTGCATCGGGCTCAGCGTGCGCAGCTCGTCCCAGATTCGCTCGGGCTCGGGATCGAGCCAGTCAGCCCCCAGCCGGCGAGCGAGCTCGGTCAGGATCCAGTTGTCGTCGCGGGCATCCCCGGGCGGGTCCAGTGCCTTGCGGACGAGCTGGACGCGGCGCTCGGAGTTGGTGACGGTGCCGCCGGACTCGGCCCAGCTCGCCGAACCGGGCAGCACCACGTCGGCCAGCGCGGCGGTCTTGGTCAGGTACAGGTCCTGCACCACCATGAACTCGAGCCCTTCCAGCAGCCGCCGGGCCTTGATCTGGTCGGCCTCGGACTGGGCGGGGTTCTCGCCGATCACGTACAGGGTGGTCAGCTCGCCGCGCTCCATCGCCTCGAACATCTGGGTCAGATGCCAGCCGTGGTGCGGATCGATCGCTACCCCCCACGCCGAGCCGAACCGCGCCCGCGCCTGCGCGTCGCCTTCGATGTCCTGGAAACCGGGGAGCTTGTTGGGGATCGCCCCCATGTCGCCGCCGCCCTGCACGTTGTTCTGGCCGCGCAGCGGGTTCAGCCCCGAGCCGTACTTGCCGGCGTGCCCGGTCAGCAGCGCGAGGTTGATCAGCGCCAGCACGTTGTCGACCGCGTTGTGGTGCTCGGTGATCCCGAGCGTCCAGCAGACGATCGCCCGGTCGGCGCGACCGTAGGCATGGGCCAGCTCTGAGATCGCGGCCGCGGGCACGCCGGTCAGCCGCTCGCCCTCGGCCAGCGTGAACGGCTCGACAGCGGCACGGAAGTCCTCGTAGCCCGTGGTGGCGCGCTCGATGAACGGCCGGTCGATCAGGTCGGCGGCGATCAGCTCGCGTGCGACGGCGCAGGCGAGCGGGATGTCGGTCCCGACATCGATCCCCAGCCACAGGTCCGCCCAGCGCGCCGATGCCGTGCGCCGCGGGTCGACCACCATCAGGCGGGCGCCGCGGTGCACCGCCTTGAGGACGTGGTGAAAGAAGATCGGGTGGGTCTCGCGGGCGTTGGAGCCCCAGAGCACGATCAGATCGGTCTCCTGCACCTCTCTGTAGGACGACGTGCCGCCGCCCGCACCGAAGACCGTCGCCAGACCGACGACGCTAGGCGCGTGTCAGGTTCGGTTACAGGAGTCGATGTTGTTGGTGCCGATCACCTGACGAGCGAACTTCTGGGCCAGGAAGTTCATCTCGTTGGTGGACTTCGAGCACGAGAACATCCCGAACGAACGGCGCGGATCTCCCGCCTGGCGCGCGCGGTCAAGTCCGGCGGCGGGCGACGTCCAGCGCCTCGTTCCAGGTCGCCGGCGCAAGCGCGCCGTCGCGACGCACCAGCGGGGTGGTCAGTCGACTGCGAGCACGCATCTGTCTCTCCTCTGTCGCATTGGGTACCGACTCTTCAGGGAACTTTCAGCTTACCCGTGGACCATTTCGCCAACCGCCGTGAGCGCCCGTTCGCGGGCCCCGGCGGCGACCGCGACGTGCTGGGCGGATCGCTCACGACTCGGGTCCGCGCCGGCGCCGGCGAGGTTGATCCGCACGAGCGCGTCGGCCGCTCGGCACGCCGCCTCGGCGAGCAGCGTCGCGGTGACCGCGTCGCCGGCCAGGTTCGGATTGCCCTCCGCCCCGGCACGAGCCGCGAGAC
>JALYZB010000107.1 GCA_030945945.1 Actinomycetota bacterium
CCGAGCTCGAGCGTGACGCGCTTGATCGTCTCCGCGGCGCCGGCGGCAATCGAGCGCCCCACCTCGGTCGAGCCGGTGAAGGCGATCTTGGCCACGTCGGGATGGGCGACCAGCCGCGCGCCGCAGGTCGAGCCCGGCCCGACGACGACGTTGACCACGCCCTCGGGCAACCCGGCCTCCAGCGCGAGCTGCCCGAAGCGCAGCGCGGTCAGCGGGGTCAGCTCGGCGGGCTTGAGCACGACCGTGTTGCCGGCCGCCAGCGCGGGGCCGAGCTTCCAGCCGGCGATCACGAGCGGGAAGTTCCAGGGGACAATCAGTCCGACCACGCCGAGCGGTTCGCGCACCGTGAACGCCTGCCCGCCGCTGGCTGGGATCGTGTCCCCGAGCAGCCGCTCGGGCATGCCGGCGTAGTAGCCGATCGTGTCGGCGACCATGCCCATCTCGCCCCGGGCGTCGGCGATCGGCTTGCCGGCGTTGCGGGCCTCCAGGCGGGCCAGCTCCTCGCCGTGTTCCTCGATCGTCGTCGCCAGGCGCCGCAGCAGGCGCGCCCGGTCAGCGGGCGCCAGCGCTCGCCAGCCCGGATACGCCGCACGCGCACGGGCCACCGCGCGGTCGACGTCCTCGACGCCCGCACGCGGGATCTCCTCGAGCACCGCCTCCGTGGCGGGCTCGATCACGGTCAGCGTGTCGCTCACGGCAGGCGGCGGGGAGTATGACCTTGGCCCACTACAGCCCTGACGGTGCGGCCGGTGCGGTACCCGCCACGGTCACGCCGTCGCCGGCGAACTCGATCGTGCGCACCGGGCCGGTGAACGTGCGCCGGGCCGAGACGAGGTACCAGATCGTCACCGTCAGCATCACCGCGATCGTCACGATTGGTGCGTAGTTGACCGCTCCCCAGCTGAAGCCGGACTTGAAGTAGACCCCGGCCGGAGAGGTGGGCAGGCAGAAGATGATCACGCACAGCCCCACCCAGAGAAACGCGATCGGGTTCAGCCAGCGGTAGTGGCGCCCCAGCGTCCATGGGCCCGGCACGAACCGGTCGGCCGCGCGCCAGCGCAGGTAGACCGGGATCGTGTAGGCGATGTAGAGGCCGATGACCGCGATCGAGGTGACGGCGAAGAACGCCACCGGGAACCCGGCCGCATTGGGGAAGAACGCGGGAAGCGTGATCACCAGCGCGGCGATGCAGACGAACAGCACCGCGTAGGTCGGGGTGCCGTTGCTGCCCAGGCGCCGCCACAGCGCATGGCCGGGGATGGCCCCGTCACGCGAGAAGGCGAAGGTCATCCGCGAGGCGCTGGTCACGCAGGCCATCCCGCAGAACAGCTGCCCGATGGTCGAGATCATGATGACCGCCTTGGCCGCCGCTGACCCGAGCGCGGAGGTGATGATCGCCAGGGCCGGGAAGCCGGCGACGCTGATCTTCGAGATGTCCTTTTGCTGGACCGCGAAGGTCAGGGCCAGCAGGACGATCCAGCCGATGATGGCGGAGTAGAAGACCGACCGCCACACGCCCTTGGGCGCCGACTCGTCGGCCCCGTGCGTCTCCTCGGAGACGTGGGCCGAAGCGTCATAGCCGGTGATCGTGTACATGGTCAGCAGGAAGCCGAGCGGCAGCACGTAGAACCAGTACATGCCGTGTCCGAAGGCGCCGAAGCTGCGGTGCGTGAACACGTAGGAGATGCTCGAGTGGTGGCTCGGCACGAAGATGAGCAGCACAACGATCACGGCGACGCCGAGCACATGCCACCACACCGACACGCCGCTGAACAGCGACACGAGGTGGCCGGAGAAGATGTTGATCAGCCCGTGGAGGAGCAGGATGATCGCGAACAGGGCGAACACGACATGCGCGTCGTAGTGCACGTTGGTGGAAGCGAAGTTGAAGATGAAGTCCAGGTTGTAGAGGCCGAGCAGGAACTGCAGGAAGCTGGCGGCCGCGTAGTCCACGGAGGCGACCACGGCGATCAGGCCGATCAGGTTGAACCAGCCGGTGAACCAGCCCCAGCCCGCGCCGCCCAACCGTGAGGCCCAGAAGTAGATGCCGCCGGCGGTGGGGAACGCCGAGGCCAGCTCCGACATCGAGACCGCCACACACAGGATCAGCAGACTGATCACCGGCCAACCGATCGAGATCGCCACCGGCCCGCCGTTGTTGAACGCCTGCCCGAAGCTGGTGAAGCACCCCGCCAGCACGGAGATGATCGAGAACGAGATGGCGAAGTTGGAGAAGCTGCTCCAGCCTCGCTTGAGCTCCTGCTTGTAGCCAAGCTCGGCAAGCCGTTGCTCGTCGGACGACAGTGACTCAGTGGCAGTGCTCATGCGGTCCCCTCGCGTAAAGGTCTGTACGCCCGTCCTTCAATCGCGGCAACCTACGACGCGCCGCGGGTCAAGTCAAGGGCTGCGCGGACAATTCATCTGTCGGGCATCAACGCGGCTCGGGCCCGGGCAGCAGACCGGCGAGCACGTGCTCGGTTCCGCGCACGTGCTCTGCCATCTCACGGGCGGCGGCCCCCAGGTCGCGCGCCCGCACGGCGGCGAGCAGCCGCCGGTGGCTCATGTTGGAGGAGTGCAGGACCTCGGGGGGGTGCGCGATCAGCGAGATGAGCCCGGTCATCGCCCCCTGGGTCTCGGTCGTGGCGGTGATCAGCCGGGGGCTGCCGGTGGCCTCGGCGAGTCCGACGTGCAGGCGGATGTCGGCCTGGCGGTAGGCGGTGAAGTCCTCGAGCATCCCGTCGATCGCGACTGCCAGCGCGTCCAGCGCGTCGAGCCGGTCGGTGTCGGCGCGCTCGGCAGCGAGCACCGCGATCCCGACCTCGATCGCCATCCGCTCGTCGCACAGCTGACGCCACGCGGCGATCAGCTCCGCCGACGGTGGCTGCGCGGGGGGCTGCGGGTCGGCGACGAAGGTCCCGCCCCCGCGGCCCCGGGTGGCGCGCAGATGGCCGCTCTGCCCGAGCGCGACGAGCGCCTGGCGCAGCGTCGAGCGCGCGATGCCGAGACGGCTGCACAGCACTCGCTCGGCGGGCAGCCGGGTTCCGGGGGGCAGCAGCCCGAGCTTGATCGCGGTCCCGAGCCGGTCGACGGCCTCCTCGAAGGCGGTCTGCGAGTGGACGGGGGCGAAGATCGAATCCAGCGAGCTGGCCTCCCGGAGC
>JALYZB010000111.1 GCA_030945945.1 Actinomycetota bacterium
GCTCGGCCATCGCCAGGCATTCGCTGGCCCGGCGCCCGGGATGCTCGGCCGACGCGAGGGCCATCACCTCGGCGAAGGTCATCGGGGTGCGGGCGGCGCCCCGGAGCATCGCCTTGAAGGTCTCCACCGCCGCCCGAGTCTCGGTCCCGCGCTCGGCCTCGGCGAGCACGGTCTCGGTCACCTCCTCCGAGGTCCGTCCGACATTCGCCCAGCCGCGGCCCAGGCCCATCTCCTCGCGGCGGACCTCGGGGCCCTCAAAGACGCGCAGATGCCCCTTGTCGGGCGCATAGGCCTGATCCTCGTGACGGATCGTCGTGCCGCTCGCCCACGGGCGGGCAAAGCGCGCGTCCAGTTCCTCCCGGGAGAGGTTGAACACCCGCGCGACGTGCGGGAACTGACGCAGCTCGAGGTGAAACACGGCCTACAGGATCCCACCTCGAGCCCCGACCAGCGCTCCCGACTCTCGTGCCCTACCGGCGTCCCACGACGCCGCGGCGGGCCGCCCGGCTACCGCTGCGCTCACGGGAGCGGCGCACGAGCCAGACGAGCACGGTCCCGCACACGACCGAGAGGATGATTCCGCCACCGCTGCGTCCGTGGAAGATGGCCAGCGAGATCAGTCCGGCGAGAAACGAGCCGGCGATACCGATCGCCGCTGTTTGCGGGATCGTCATCGGATCCCGTCCGGGCAGGACGAGCCGCGCCAGAGCCCCGACGAGCAGGCCGGTCATGAACAGGATGATGAGGTAGGCAATGATCGACATGGTCAGCTCCCGAGTTCGAAGGTCTGCAGCACATACCCCTGGGTGACGCGGATGGGTGTCCGCCAAGTCCGCGTGCGGACTTTGAGGGTAAGCGGCATCGAGGTGGGCGCGACCGGGTCGGCGCGGTGCAGGTAGAGCACATTGCCTTCGCGGTCGTAGCGAACGCGGTCAACCGTGAGGCTGCCGATCTGAACGCTCATGACTCTATGCGCCGGCCAAAAGGCGGTGACGATCCACCCACGGTCGTGGTCATAGGCTACGACGACCTGCAGCCAGCGGCTGGGACCGGCGTGACGCAGGAAGAACCATTGCTCGTCTGCTGCGACGTCCAGGCCGCCGCTCGTCGGGCGTCTGGACTGCTTGCATCACCTCCGCCTGATAACCGGCCAGCTCTTACGAACAGGGCCCCACGAGCTGGGGAGCCTGGGTCCCTGACCTGGCCGGCTGCGTGGCGGCGGGGGAGACACGCGCTGAGGCCGAGCAGCTGATCCGCGAGGCGATCGAGGCGCACATTAAGAACGTGCGCGAGCATGGAGAGCCGGTCCCCCCCACCATCTTCCAGCGTGGGGGCTGTGCAGGTACAAGCCGCCTGATGGCGACGCTAGATCGGTCCCAGTCCATGGCGGCCCAGTTTGCCGGAACGCTTCCGGATCGCTGTCGACCTGGCGGTGGAGGGCAAGGAGCCCCTATCCCAACGAGGCGGCGTTCCTCGCCGCTGATCTCCCCGACCTTGGCGCCGTCCTGGCGGATACACCAAAGAGCGTCGGCCGGTGGTGTTGGTGTATCCCGACGGAGAAATGCGGATTTGGTCTCCTCGGCAGCTGCCCCTCAGCAAGCCGCGTAGCAACCCAGGCTTCCCGACATTACGACACGACTGTCGTGTCGCACGTCGCAACCCTCCCTGGCGTCCGGGCGAGGCAGGAACCTTGCGACAGGTAGGATGCCGAATCTGTCGCGACAGATGGCCGATTTCTCGATGGTTCACAGCGTCTGCTGACCGAGGCGACAGAGGATGATTACGTCCACGTTGACCAGGCAGCTAAGGCGCTTGGTGTCAGCCGGCGAACCGTCGAGCGGATGGTTCGAGCGCGGCGAGCTGGAGCGCGACATGCGACACGACAGTCGTGTCGCAACGGTGACCAAGCGCAGCTTGGTCGAAGCCCTGGAGGCCAAGCGCGAAGGCGGTGCGACACGACTGTCGCGACAGGCGTCGCAACCCTCTCCGGACCTTGCGGCGGCTCTAGAGGCGATCGAGCGCCTGACCGACGCTCTGACCAATGAGCGGCGTCAGCTGATCGCCGCTGCCGAGGCTCGTCGTCAGGCCGCGCGCGAGCGAGAAGAGGCGCGCATGTGGGGGCGGAGGCAGCTGGGGTCCGCGCTCCGAGCGCGGGCGCCGCGCTGCTCTCAAGCCCTGATCCTCAAGCCCGGCATCCCGCCGGACGGAATAGTCATCGAATGGAGATCATCCTTCCTTGCCAGGCCACTCGGGGCGAGCGTGTCCGGTACCGAACGTTGAGTGTCGCCTGATAGGAAACTCGCTGGAGCGTCCACTTCAGCCGGCATATAAAGCGATTGCGGCTGTTCTGGCTGCAGGTAAGCCGAGATGGTCGACCATTCGGCCGTGCTCGCTCGAGCGCCTGGACCGCGTAGCGGCGCGCGGCCTGGACGGTCAGCGTGAAGGTCGAGCTGGGCAGCTGCTCGCCGCCCTGAATCACGACGACCTGAGGCGGGCAGTTGCCGCTCAGCGCGTTTCCGCCAGCTCCACCGGCTCCACCGGCCCCGCCGTTCGTTCCGCTTCCTGGTGTCCCCGGAGTACCCGGGCTACCCGGTGTTGCGTTGGTGCCGTTGCCGGCGATCGCATCTCCGCCGGCCCCACCCGTCCCGCCGTTGCCGCCGTTGGCTCCGCTTCCCGGTGTTCCCGCAGCGCCTGGGCTTCCTGGGCTTCCCGGTGTTGCGTTGGTGCCGTTGTCGGCGACCGCAGACCCGCCTGCTCCCCCGGCTCCCCCGGCTCCCCCGGCTCCGCCGTTGCCGCCGGTGGCTGGCGCGTTAGAGCAGCTTTTTTGCCCGCTGATCTGGTCAGCTTGGCTAAAGACGACTCCTACCGACAGCAAGACGACCGCGACCACGACCACCACTGCGCCCGTGGCTTTCATGGAATTCCTTTCTTTTTTGGGCCCGAGGGAGCCGCCGGCCTTTGCGCCGGCGACTCCTCGAGGTCCTTTGCCACGGCTGCCTCATGTTCGCTGAGGCTCGGGCTGTGGCTGAATGGGCACTTCGGTTGATTTAGATGTGGGTGTTGATGGCGTGGCCGCTGGTGGCCTTGCCACCGTTGCCGCCTTCGCCACCGTTTCCACCATTGGCTGAGGAGGAGCCGCTCTTGGCGTCCCCGCCCCCGATTGCGACGGCGTTATTGGACAGGATCGGCACGTTGATGCCGCCCTTGCCGCCCTTACCACCGTTGCCACCGTCGCCGCCCGTCGCCTCGCCGCTAGTCGCGGTCTGCGTCACCGCAGGAGCGGCCGTATGCGTCGTCTGGTACTCCGCGCCGCACTCGGCAGGCGGGGTGGTAGAGGACCCATTGCTGCTGCTGCTGGTGTTAGTGGCGTTGCCGCTGGTGGCCTTGCCACCGTTGCCGCCCTCGCCACCGTTACCACCATTAGCTGAGGAGCTCCCGCTGGTCGCGTTGCCCTCACCGAGCGTGATCGCGTTATTCGACGCGATCGGCACGTTGAGACCACCGTTACCGCCGTTGCCGCCCTTACCGCCGTTGCCACCTTCAGCCTCGCCGCTGGTCGCGGTCTGCGTCACCGCAGGAGCCGAGGACGGATGGCTGTTGGTTGAGTCCTGGCAACCCCACCCGCACGTCGAGGAGGTCGAGGACCCACTGCTACTGCCGGTGCTGGTGTTCGTGGCGTCGCCGCTGGTGGCGCTGCCACCGTTGCCGCCCTCGCCACCGTTACCACCATTGGCTGAGGAGGAGCCGCTCTTGGCGTCCCCGCCACCGATTGCCACGGCGTTATTCGACAGGACCGGCACGTTGATGCCGCCCTTACCGCCCTTACCGCCGTTGCCGCCGTTGCCACCCGTCGCCTCGCCGCTGGTCGCGGTCTGCGTCACCGCAGGAGCCGAGGACGGATTCGAGCTGCCGTACGACGGCGTGGGGGTTGTGGACGCACTGCTGCCGCTGCTGGTGTTAGTGGCGTCGCCGCTGGTGGCGCTGCCACCATTGCCGCCCTCGCCACCGCTACCACCATTGGCTGAGGAGCTACCGCTGGTCGCGTTTTGTCCGGCTCCTTGCTGCTGCTGTTGCTGCTGCTGCTGCTGTTGCTGCTGCTGCTGCTGGTCGCCGCCAACTGCCACGGCGTTATTCGACGCGACCGGCAGGTTGACACCACCGGCACCACCGGCACCGCCGGCACCGCCGGCACCGCCGGTCGCCTCGCCGCTCGTCGCGACCTGGCTAACGCTAACGCCGCTGAGGGGGTTGGGTGGGTTGGCGCTCGCCGGCGCCGCTGTGAACGCTGTGACGGCACATGCCGCCAGCAACGAACTGAGACCTCGTCTCATGGGTACTTCCTTTCGTCATTCGTGTGCTTGATCAGTGCCGGACGGGACACAGCCCGTCCCGGCATGAGGCTCTGAGTTCCTGGGGGCAGTTAGCCAGGGCGCTCAGTGAGCAGCACGAACGGGACCGACGGGACCAAGTCCCCGCCGGCCAGAAGACGCCAGCAGCCAAACACTGACGCCAAGACAAGGAAGAAGAAGAGCGCGGCGGGGTTAGCGCCACCGCCACCAGAGCCCGAGCCGGCGGCCACCGGACCGCTGGGCAAGCCGGGCATCAGCGGTGCGGGCGGAGGGACGAACGCCGCGGCGGCGCGCGGATGATGTGCCCAAGACTGCGCCTGCAAAGCCACCAACGGAGCACCACTCCTCGCGACCAACCCGCCTGGCGCGGTGGCCTGCGCGACCGGGTTAGTCGCCGACAAAAGGACCGAAGCGGCCGACGCCTTCACGACCGGAGACACCGGAGACGCCGGAAGCGACGCCACGACCGGAGCGGCCGAAGCGTTCACGACCGGAGACACCGGAAGCGACGGCACGACCGGAGACACCGGAGACGCTGGAAGCGACGCCACGACCGGAGCGGCCGTCTGGGTGATCGGCGCAACCGTCTGAGTGACCGTCTGTGCGACCGGCGCAACCGTCTGTGCGACCGTCTGTGCGACCGGCGCGACCGTCTGAGTGACCGTCTTTGCGACCGGCGCGACCGTCTGAGCGACCGTCGTTGCGACCGGCGCGACCGTCTGAGCGACCGTCGTTGCGACCGGCGCGACCGTCGTTGCGACCGGCGCGACTGCCTGTGCGACCGGCGCGACTGCCTGTGCGACCGGCGCGACTGCCTGTGCGACCGGCGCGACCGTCTGTGCGACCGGCGCGACTGCCTGTGCGACCGGCGCGACCGCCTGAGCGACCGGCGCGACCGGCGCGACCGCCGAGGGCAACCCACCGCCCTCTGCCAGCGCCGAGGCGGGGAACACAATCGCCAACGCCAACATCCAAACCAGCCCTGCAACCCCACAGCTGCTGAGCGCCGGCCATCTGACATCTGCTCCCTCACGTCGGACCACAAGGTAAAAGTACCCCGAAGCTCCTCAAACATGCCTAAAAACCCATAAAAATTGCAAATTCATTCATAGGCAATGCTCTACTTGACCGGAGGATCCCGGCCACTGCAGGGGTCAGACGGGGGTTGAGCGCAAACGTGACCGAGGAGCGAAGAGGCTCCTTCCAGGCAGATGTCGTGGAGGGAATGCTCCGGGGGTGTTTGAGCGATTTACAGAGCGCGCTGGCCAGGTGGTCGTCTTGGCTCAGGAGGAGTCGCGGACGTTCAAGCACAACTACACCGGCACCGAGCACATCCTGCTCGGCCTGTTGCGTGAAGAGGAGGGACTTGCCGCTCGTTTGCTGGGGTCGCTGGACATCACCATCGAGCGCGTCCGGGCAGCCGTCCGCGGATCGTCGGCGCCGGTGAAGAGCCCACCTCCGGTCCGATTCTCCGGCGACCTGCTCGTTCTCGCGGACCAGCCCCAGCAGGATGTGCGGTGCTGGTTCAGGGCGGAATGCGGCCGACGACGAGCTACGCGGACGCGCTGACCGCCACCGGTCAGACCGGCGAGGGCACGCAGACGTTCTTCGCCGATCAGTTCAAGAACGCCGGCTTCTCGTCCAGCGTTCCTCACTCCGGTAACTAGGCCCTGTGCAACAGCGTCCACCCCGTCGGCGCCGCCGTGGGCCGCACCGGACAGTGGGGTTACACCAGTCCTACGTCGACGGCAGTCCGCAGTTCAACATGCCAACCGACAGCCGGTCACCCACGCGTCGGCCTCGGCGGCCGACAACCTGACCCCGAGTAAACAGTCGGGCCCCACCTCAGGCAAGTGCACGGTGAGCAAGGACGCTTCGGCTTTGGCCCGCGGCTACCGATGCTGCTCATCTCCCTACACGAAGGCCAACGGCGTTGATCACAACCTGTCTGATCAGGCCTCGATCATCAAATTTCGTCGAGTGCAGCTGCCGCCTGCACGGACTGCCAGGCTCGGCGGATCAAATCCTGGCGGCAAGCCATCAGGCAGCGGGCGGCCGTTCGACCTCGCGCTCTGTTCTCGTTCACGGGCGGGCGTGACCGAGCCGGCCACTCGCCGTTCCTGCTGGACCCGAGCACCGGTCAGCCCACCGGCTGACCACGACCGCGACCACGCCGAAAAGGAAGAACGAGCGGGCCTCTACGGCCCGCTCGATCTCCTGGTCGCGCTCCCCTTGACTTCATACGAGCCCCAGGACTTACGTGTTAGGCCTGGCGGGCAATAACACTCCCGGCCCCACGTGGAGACCGAGTGGGGAGCGGCCGGAGAGTTAGCGTATCGCAGTCGTGCCCGATCCCCCGGGGGGCAGCCGCGCAGCTCGGTGGACGTGACCGTCCGGTTTCAGCCAGCGGCCGGGGCACCCGCCGCCTCGGCGAGCAGGCCATCGGCGAGACCGACGAGATCCGCGTCAAGGTGGCCGCACAGCGTGTCCCGCAGGATCGCCCGCAGATGCTCGGAGAGCTCGCCGACAAGTCCGTCGAGCCCGCGGTCCGGGGCCGCCAGCCCGGTGATGATCGAGTGCTCGAGCGCGATTGCGCGCGCCATCCGGACCGACAACCCGGCGTGATCCTCGGGCCGTCCGCAGATCACCGCCAGCCGCTGGGCAAGCCGGCCGCTGGCCGGCCCCTCGGGCTCGAGCAGGGCCCGCAGCGCGAGCAGATAGTCGGTCAGCGCGTCAAACGGCGCCAGCCGCTCACATCCCATCTCAAACCGCGAAAGCGCCCACAACAGCTCACCGGCGCCCGGCAAGCGACGAGTCACCAGATCACAGAACGCCCGCAGCTCATCCTCACGGCCCGCCGGGATCAGGGTCACCAGCCGCGGCCGGCCTCCGGCCCCGATCGCCACCGGGCGCCAGGTGCCGGCGTCGGTGCGCGCCCACGCGACCGGTGCGACGGCATAGCCACCACGGGCGAACAGCCGCAGCGCGGTGAGCACACGCCGAAAACGCGTTCGCGCCTGGGCAATCGGCAGCCGCGTGGTGCGATCCTGCTGACGTTCGAGGACGAGCAGCACGTTTGGCTCGTCGCGATCCCCCCACACCGCGTCGGGCGGTGCGTCGAACAAGTCGTCGCCGCGGATCACCGACAGCCCATCCCCGAGCGCGAGCTCGGTCGTCTCCGGATCGAGCGCGACGCCGAGCAGCGGGGCGATGATCGTCGCGGTGCAGCTGCTCTCGTAGAGCGAGTGCTCGAGCTCTGAATACGCCGATTCGAAGTGGGCCGGCTCGAAGCCGAACTCGCTGCGCTCGGCGAACACCCGGGTCAGGAACGTGGCCAGTACGACCTCGGCCCGGCCGCGCGGGTCAGACGGGACGCGCTCGTCACCGTGCTCGCGCAGATAGCCGTCGGTCGACTGAAGGCTGGTGAGCAGCGCGGCGGCATCCTCGAAGCTCTCCAGGTCCGACAGCTCACCCAACCGGCCGCGGATGAATTCGGCGGTCAGCGGCCGGTAGCAGTACAGCGAGGCAGTGCCTCCGCGCTGCTCGACGACCTCGAAGGGCATCTCGGCCCCCTCGTCGGTCTGCACGGAGAGGCGGCTGCTGGAATCGACCGTGAAGGTCTCCAGGCGACGATGAAGCTGTCCGTTGCGCACGAGCGCGGTTTCTCCGCGCATGACGACGATCCTGCCTGCGGACGTGCCGTTGCAGAGACACCGAGTCGCTCAGGCGATCTCCGAGAGCGCTCAGCTGACCTGCGGAGGTCGCTCAGGCGACGGCGGCGACCGGCTCGCGCGCGTTGGCGGCGTGGTCCGGCGGGCAGTCGTCGGCGAGCCACTCGCGCCCGTAGGCGCGCATGTCCTCGATAATCGGCGCGAGCGCGCGGCCCTTGCTGGTGAGGACGTATTCGACGCGGGGCGGGACCTCGGGGAACGTCTGGCGCAGCACGATCCCTTCCTCCTCGAGCGCCCGCAGGCGCAGCGAGAGGGTCCGGGGGCTGATCCCGGCCAGCGAACGCTCGAGTTCGCAGAAGCGCGACCGGCCGTCGGCGAGATCGCGGATCACCAGCAGTGTCCACTTACCGCAGACAACCTCCGCGGTGCGGCATACCGGACACGTATCTCGATCAGCCATGTGACGATCGATTCTAGCGTAATGCTTTACGAACTGAAGCGCATCCGGACCCGCGGTCGCGACCGGGCTCGTGGGTTTCGCCGGAACGTCCGCCTACGCAACGTCGCGGAGCTTCTGGGCCTCCGCGAGCGACTGCAGCTTCTTGAGAGACTGGTTCTCGATCTGGCGAATGCGCTCACGCGTGACGTTGAACGTCCGGCCGACCTCATCGAGAGTGCGCGGATGCTCGCCGCCAAGCCCATAGCGAAGCTCGAGCACGCGGCGCTCGCGGTAGGAGAGGTTCTCCAGCGCTTCACGCAGCGCCTCTTTGGTGAGGATCTCGGCCGCCCGCTCGTAAGGGGACTCGGCGCGCTCGTCGGCGATGAACTGGCCGAACTCGGACTCCTCCTCGTCGCCGACCGGCTTCTCGAGCGATACCGGGGCCTGGGCCGACCGTTTGATCGACTCGACCTCCTCGGGCTCGATCCCGGTGACCTCGGCGATCTCTTCAGCGGTCGGCTCGCGGCCGAGCTCGGTGACGAGCTTGCGCTCGGCCCGGCCGATCTTGTTGAGCTTCTCGACGACGTGGACGGGGATGCGAATCGTCCGCGCCTTATCGGCCAGCGCCCGCGCGATCGCCTGGCGGATCCACCAAGTCGCGTAGGTGGAGAACTTGAAACCCTTGCGGTAGTCGAACTTCTCGGCCGCGCGGACCAGGCCCAGCGTGCCCTCCTGGATGAGATCGAGAAAGGGCAGGCCCTGGTTGCGGTAGTTCTTGGCGATCGAGACGACGAGACGAAGGTTGGACTCGACCATCTTCTGCTTGGCGTCGAGGTCACCGCGCTCGATGCGCTTGGCGAGGTCGACCTCCTCCTGAGCGGTCAGCAGACGCACCTTGCCGATGTCCTTGAGGAACAACTGCAGGGAGTCGGTCGTCATGTCGGGCTTGAGGTCCAGAGTGGTCTTGGCCTTGCGCCGGCCGCGCTTGTCCGGAGCGCGCTCGACCTCGCTCGCTGCCAGCGCCGGGTCGACCTCCTCGACCAGCTCGATCTCGGCCCGCTCGAGGAAGCCGTGCAGCTCCTCGATGTCGGCCTCGTCTAGATCCAGCTCGGAGACCGCGCCGGCGATCTCAGCGTACGTGAGCACGCCGAGCTGTTGGCCGCGATTGACGAGCCCCTTGATCTCCTCGAGTTCCTGCAGTTCCGCTACTGACATCTGGTTCCGTTTCCGTCCTTGCGCCGGTACGGCGCTGAGTATCAGCGACCCGATCGCTGCCTCGCTCGAGGCGCACGATCGCTACTCAAACATGCCTGCGATTGTAGTTATTACCCGTTCGGTGAGTCAACGTACGCACTACGTCCGAAGAACCTCGGTGATGAGCACACCACCGTTCTCCCGTTACGTTAGCCGCACCGTCGTCCTTGTCTCATACGTTGAACAGCGTCATCCGTTTCAAAGCTCCGGGCGATCTCCCCCGAGCCGCCGGTCAGGCGACCTTCGGTGATCTCCTTTCGTGAGGTTGCTGCCGGAGTGATCGGGACGCCGGAGTGCGACCTTGAGCTGGGTGCGCGATCATGGTCAGATGAGCGACGAACCGATCGACGGGGTCATGGGGTCACTTCCCCGTACGCGCCCGCACCGCCGTAGCGCCAAACGCGGCCCAGCCACCAAACCGGTGCCCTCGCCGACGGCCGCCAGCCAACCGGCCAAGGCGACATCCGCGGCCAAGGGCAACGCGACACCCGCGGCCAAGGGCAAGGCGACACCCGCGGCCAAGGGCAACGCGACACCCGCGGCCAAGGGCAACGCGACACCCGCGGCCAAGGGCAACGCCACACCCGCGGC
>JALYZB010000163.1 GCA_030945945.1 Actinomycetota bacterium
GTGTTGGACCGCGAGACGCTCCGAGATGCGCTGCGCCTGCTCGCCTCCGAGCCCGCGGCCGAGGTCGCGCGCCGCTACGCGATCGATCCCCGGCGCGCGCGCCTGCTGCCCGCTGGGTTGCTGGTCCTCGCCGGCGCGGCCGAGGCGTTCGGGACCGCGCTGCGGGTCGGGCGGGGTGGCATCCGTGAAGGTGTCCTGCTAGAAGCATCAGGGAGATGAGCTCGGAGCCGGCCGATCCGCCTCAGGCGCCGCAGGAGCCGCCGATCCCGCCACGCGAGGCGCTGGCCGAGGTGCGCGTCCGCGCTCCCACGCGGGGCAACCGCCGCCTCGAGCGGCTGCTGGTGGCGGTCAACGCCGATGAGCAGCTCAAAGCGTGGTGGCATGTCTCAGCGGTCAACGCGACGCGACGGCTGGGCATGTCGGACCACAGCTGGGTCCACATCCAGATCGTCACCAACATCGGCCTGCGGCTCGCACGCCTGCTGTTCCGCCGCGGCGTCGTTCCGGGGGTCGTCGCTGACTTCGGCATGACCGAGCACGACGCCGAGGTGGTGGTCGCGGCCGCCTGCCTGATGCACTGCGTCGGCATGTCGATCCACCGTGAGGACCACGAGCGCTACAGCCTGTTTCTGACCGCGGACAAGATCGGCACACTGCTGCAGTCCGTCTACGAGGAGCCCGAGCGATCGATCATCGCTGCCGAGGCGCTGCACGCGATCATCGGCCACCGGCGCCAGGGCCATCCGTTCACGATTGAGGCGGGCATCGTGCGCGTGGCCGACGCGCTGGACATGGCGCGGGGTCGCTCGCGGATCCCGTTCGAGGCCGGTCATCAGAACATCCATTCGCTGTCGGCCTACGCGATCGAGGAGGTGAAGATCTCCCCAGGCCGCGAGCGCGCGGTCCGGGTCGAGATCGCCATGTCCAACAGCGCGGGCATCTTCCAGGTTGACGAGCTGCTGGCCGAGAAGCTGCGCGGCTCGGGTCTGGAGGAGCACGTCGAAGTCATCGCTCGCATTGACGCCGAGCACGAGCAGCGGCTGCTGCCGGTATTCCGGATCTGAGAGCGGGCAGCCGGGCGGGACCCCGGGCGCCTTGTCCCCCGACGGACTCGCGGCGTGGTCGCCATCGGCCGACTAACTGGCCATTGGTTCAGCGAATGCGGTGAGACCCTGGCCACGCGGCCATGGGGTCCTCGGCGGCTCGGCAGCAGACTCAACGGTCCACCGACGAACTGCCCAGGAGAACCGACATGGCGACTGAGACCCAGCTGACCGATCAGGAGATTGCGAGCATGATGGAGATCGCCCACCCCAGCAAGGGGAACGGCGAATCGATCTAAGGGACGACAAAGGTCTTTCCCGACTGTCAGGCCGAACCCGGCGAGACGTATCTCGGCATGGTTCACGGCATCGCCCACGAATCGTCGGTGAGCTTCGTGGCCGTGCTGCTCGGCCTCCGCGCGCTGCGTAAGGGCTTTGAATCGGCGCTGTACTTCTCCCGCATCGGGGCATTGAACTGCCTGGCCACGCGCGGATTCTCGACGATCGGCGACGAGCTCTTCCCAGGGATGCGCAATGAGAACAGCCAGTTCGGGACCCGAAGTGGGCGGGCTGGTGCGGCATGCTCGTCACGGCGCACGACCTGTCGGCGATGGGCGCCGCGCCGGTCGGAGCGCTTGATGCGCTCGGCGCCGCCGATGTCGACCACGCCGAGCGGGTGCTGCGCGGCATCCGCCGGGGCGCCGAGGCGTTCTCGCTGCCGGTGCTCGGCGGCCATACTCAGCTCGGTGTGCCCGCCGCGCTGGCGGTCACCGGCCTGGGGCGCACCGCCGACCCGGTCCCCGCCGCCGGCGGTCGTCCCGGCGAGCGTCTGACCCTGCCCGCCGACACCGAGGGTGGGTGGCGCCCCGCTATCACGGCCGGCAGTGGGACTCGAGCTCGTGGCGGACCCGCGAGGAGCTGACGGCGATGCTCGCGGCGGTGGGGACTGCCCGTCCCCGCGCGGCCAAGGACGTCTCAATGGCGGGGATCGTCGGTACCGCCGGGATGCTCGCCGAGGCCTGCGGCTGCGGGGCCGAGCTCGAGGTCGAGGCGATCGTCCGGCCCACCGACGTTCTGCTCGCCGACTGGCTGACCTGCTTCCCTGGCTTCGCCGTCCTCAGCGCCGACGCGGGCGGCGCACCGCCGCTGCCCGCGGGCCCCGCCCGCTCGGTGGCCTGCGGCGAACTGCAGCCCCGTCCCGGCGTGCGTCTGCGCTGGCCCGACGGGGAGACGACCCCGGCCCTGTCCGCCGCGGTTTCAGGACTCGGCGTCGCGCGTGCCCTCCCGTCGGACCCGAAAGGCGCTCCATGAGCGAGATCACGATTGCCGCCGCGGCCGCCCCGTTCAACCGCGACATGGACGCCGACCTCAGGACGGTGGCCGCCGTGATCGATGATGCGCGCACAGCGGGTGTCGATCTGCTGGTGCTGCCCGAGGCGGCGCTCGGTGGGTACGTGGAGACCCTGCACGGGGATGCCGACCCGCCGCCCGCGCTGAGCGCCGACGGGCCCGAGCTGGCCCGCGTCGCCGAGCTGGCCGGGGAGATGGTGGTCTGCGTCGGCTTCAGCGAGCACGGCGGTGGGGAGGTGCGCTACAACGCCGCGGCGTGCGTCAACGGGGATGGGCTGCTCGGTCTGCACCGCAAGACCCACCTGCCGCTGGACGAGGATCGCTTCACCACCACCGGCGACGAGCTGGCCGCGTTCGACACGCCTCTGGGCCGGATCGCCATGCTCATCTGTTACGACAAGGCGTTCCCGGAGGCGGCGCGGACACTGGCTCTCGATGGTGCGCAGGTGCTGTGCACCCTGTCGGCCTGGCCGTGCAGCGCCACCAACGCCGCGCCGGTGCTGACCGACGATCGCCAGTGGCGACGCAATGAGCTGTGGGACCGGGCGCGCGCCGCGGAGAACTCGTTCGTGGTCGCCTCGGCCAACCAGACCGGCAACTTCGGGCGGCTGCGGTTCCTCGGCGGGGCCCGGATCTGCGCCCCAGCGGTGACATCGTCGCGCAGACCGGCACCGAACCCGGCGTGGCCGTCACCTCGCTGGACCTCGAGGCGACGGTGACCCGGGCGCGCAAGGCCCTGTCCCCGATCTGCGACCTGCGGCCCGAGCTCTACCGGGCGGCCGAGCCCATCATCGCCCAGTAAGGGCAACATGCCCGAGGTTGCGTTCACGATCCGCTGGGCGGACGGCACGCAGTTTCAGGGGTGTCGCCCTCACGGGCGATCGAGCGTTGGATCGTCGAAGGGGCAACCTGCCCCCGGGCGCAGCTGCGCCGCCGCATCGAGGCGGGGCTGGTCGAGGCATCAGAGCGGGCGCGCGAGCGTTTCGGGTTCGCGTGCACGGCGGCAGCCGAGGTGGTGATGCGGCTGCAGGCCGCCTGTCCGGACGGCGCCGATCCGGACGAGCCGGCCACCGTCGAGCGCGTCAGGAGGGCCCCTGCGGCTCGCGCGTATCGCGCGCCTGAGCGGCTCCAGGGGCACCTGGATGTGGTCGTCATCGGCGGCGGACAGGCCGGTCTGACGGTGTCCTGGTTTCTGCGCGAGCACGGGATCGAGCACATTGTCCTCGAACGCGACACCCTCGCCTCTTCGTGGCGCAACCAGCGGTGGGACTCCTTCTGCCTGGTCACCCCCAACTTCCAGTGCCGTCTGCCCGGCCACGATTACCGCGGGGACGATCCGGACGGATTCATGCTCAGGGACGAGATCATCGAGCACGTGCAGGCCTTCGCGACGTCGTTCGATCCGCCCCTGTGCGAGGGCGTGAGCGTCACCGAGGTGGCCTCCGACGGGGACGCGGGCTTCGTGGTCAGGACTGGTCACGGGGATCTGCACGCCGGCCAGGTCGTGTTCTGCGTCGGCCGGATATCACCGGCCCACTCGGTCACCGCTGGCTGATGGCTTCCCCGCCGGCGTCACCCAGCTTCACTCCTCCACCTACAGGAACCCGACCTCGATGCCCGACGGCGCCGTGCTCGTGGTGGGGACCGGACAGTCCGGCGCGCAGATCGCCGAGGACCTGCATCGCGCTGGGCGTGACGTGCACCTGTGCGTCGGCTCGGCGCCCCGCGTAGCCCGCTTCTATCGCGGCCGGGACTGCATCGCCTGGCTGGAGGACATCGGCCACTACCGGATGCCAATCGACGACCACCCCGAGGGGCTCTCCGCCCGCCACGAGCCCAGCCACTACATGACCGGCCGCGACGGCGGCCGCGACATCGACCTGCGCACCTTCGCCTGCGAGGGGATGGTGCTGCACGGACGGTTGCGCGAGGTCCAGGACGGCGTGCTGCGCTTCTCCGCTGATCTGCCGGAGAATCTCGATGCCGCCGACGCCACCGCCGACCGCATCAAGGACACGATCGACCGCTGGATCGACGCGCAGGGCATCGAGGCGCCGGGCGAGCCCCGCTACACCCCCGTCTGGCAGCCGCACGGCAATGGGAGCGCGCCGCTGGACCTGACGTCGGCCGGCATCCGCTCCGTCGTGTGGGCGACCGGGTTCGCCTCGGACTGGTCATGGGTGTCGCTGCCGTGGCTGGACGCCGCCGGGTACCCCACCCACGGGCGCGGCGTCGGCTCGCGGGTTCCCGGCACCTACCTGCTCGGGCTACCCTGGCTCTACACCTGGGGTTCGGGACGCTTTGCCGGGATCCAGATCGATGCCGAGCACGTGGCCGAGGCGATCGCGCAGCAGGCGCGCCGGCGCGCTGCCGCGTAGGTCGCCGGCGGGGCTACCAGTGCACGCCGCGCATCAGGTGCGCGAGCGCCACCTGCTCGGTCGAGCCCTCTCGCGCACGAGCACATAGATGTCACCCTCGCGCTGCAGCAGACGCTCGACAAGCTGCCGGCCGATGAAGCCGGTCGCACCCGTGACCAAGTAGTTCATGCCCGGCCGGGGGGTGGTGACCAGATCACCAGCCGCCGCGCCAGTCAGCGTTCGCTGAGCGGGCCTTGGCTGCGTCCGTCCGGGCGTGCTTGCGCTTGTCCAAGCGCCGCTGGATGAGCGAGAAGGTGAGGATGAGCAGCGGGAAGAAGGCGATCGTGATGAACATCACGTCGGTGATGGCCGTGTCGGTTGTCTCGCCGTAGAAGCCCTGCCCGCCGTCGGCCCGAGCGAACGCCGACGGAGCGGCCCCCAGCAGGGTGGCCGCAAACACGGTGAGGGCGAGCATGATCCGGGCGCGGCGCATAACCCGGAAAATCCTACCCGATCGGCTGGCCGGACGGCTGGCTTTGCGACCCGGCGACCCGGCCGCCCGACGAGGCGGCGACGGCACCCGTGGCGAGCAGCGCGGCCACGGCGTCCAGCAGCGCGGGGTTGTATTCCGCGGCCCGGGAGGTGACCTCGAGGTGGTCGATCGGCGCCTCGAACACCTCGGCCCCGATCGCCTCGGCGAGCTCGCGCTGCTTGGCCGGCGCGACGCTGCGGTCCCGGGTGGTGATGACCGAGGCGGCGGGGACGCTCACGCTCGCCAGCCACGCCCGCGAATCGAAGCGGCCGAGTTCGCGGCCGGCTTCGGCGATGTCCCGCGTCGAGTGGCGGGTCAGCTCTGACAGCCACCACGCGGTCTGCGGTGAGCTGGGGATCTTGGCCCGGCGGAAGCCGGCCCGCCACAGACCGCGCGGCGAGACCGAGAGTCCGAGCTTCAGGGCGCCCATCAGGCGCCAGACCTTGACCGTCTCAGGGTCCTGAAAATGCTGGGAGGTGCCGCTGAGAATGATTCCGGCCACAATATCGCGGTGGTCGCGGGCGATCAGCTGGGCGATCGTGCCGCCCATCGAGTAGCCGACGAAGATGGCCGGCGCGCAGCCGAGTTGCCGGACCACGGCGGCGGCGTCGGCGGCACAGTCGGTCAGCCGGAAGGACTCCATCGCCCGCAGGCCCCGGCCGTGTCCGCGGTGGTCGATGGCCAGCACCCGGTAGCCGGCCCCGATCAGGGGACCGTAGGCGCCATGCCAGTTCAGATCGGCGCTCACCGTCCAGCCGTGCAGGAGCATGAGCACGGGTTGGGCCGGGTCGGTCTCGCCGCTGTCGCGCAGGAAGAACTCGCCGCGATCGGCGATGTTGATCGTCCGGGCGGGCGGCATCTCATGCGGCGGGACGGGCGGGTACGCGGGCGTACTCATCGCCGGCATGCTACCGGCCTACCATCAGCCCCATGGCGGTGGTGATCGCATCAGACCTCGGAAAGGACATGGCGGGCGAGCCCCTGTTGCGCGGGGTCTCCTTCACGCTGCAGCGCCGGGACCGGATGACGCTGTCGGGCCGCAACGGCGCCGGCAAGACGACCCTGCTGCGGATGCTCTCGGGCGAGGCCTCGGTCGACTCGGGCGAACTCGTGTTCACCCGGGGCGTCAAGGTCGCTCTGCACGATCAGCGGCCGCCGCGCGACCGGGGGCTGTCGCTGCGCGATTACGTGCTCGAGGGCGCGGCCGAGCTGGTCGCGATCGAGGCCGAGCTCTCGGGGCTCGAGCAGCGGATGGCCGACGGCCAGCATGATGAGGCGACGCTGGACCGTTACTCGGGCGCTCAGGCGCGCCTCGAGCACGCCGGCGGTTACGGCTGGCGCGAGCGCGCGCTCTCGACCCTGCACGGCCTGGGCTTTCGTGATGACGCCGATCTCGATCGCCAGCTCGACACCTTCTCCGGCGGCGAGCTGACTCGCGCCTCGCTCGGACGCGCCCTGGCCGGCGATCCCGATCTGCTGCTGCTCGACGAGCCGACCAACCACCTGGACATCGAATCGCTGGAGTGGCTGGAGGCGCACCTGGTCGGCCTCGACGCTGCAATCGTGCTCGTCGCCCACGATCGCTGGTTCCTGGAGGCGGTTGGCACCGCGGTGCTCGAGCTCGAGGCCGGAGCACACGGGCCTGCCCGGGTCGGCAGGTTCTTTGCCGGCACCTGGCACGCCTGGCGCAGGGAGAAGGCCAGCCGCGAGCTCGCGCTCGGCCGCGCGATCGAGCGCCAGCAGGCCGAGATCGACCGCCTCGAGCACTTCGTGACCCGCTTTCGCGCCGGCACCCGGGCGAGACAGGCCCAGTCACGAGCCAAGCGCCTGGACAAGATCGATCGCCTCAGCCGCGATCCCACCGACGGCGCCGGCCTGGAGTTCGCGTTCAAGGCGCCCGAGCGCAGCGGCCGGGTCATCTTCGAGCTCGTCGACGCCCGGCTGACCGCGGGCGAGAAGGTGCTGCTCGAGCAGGCGCAGCTGTGGCTGGAGCGCGGGGAGCACGTTTCCCTGGTCGGCGGCAACGGCGCCGGCAAGACGACCCTGATCGAGACCCTCGCCGGCCTGCGCGAGCTTGCCGGCGGCAAGCTGCTGACCGGCCACAACGTCAAGATCGGCTTTCTCTCCCAGCACGCGGAGGAGCTGACCACCGGCTCCGCCGGCGGTGCCCTCGGGAGCGCGCGCACGGTGGTCGAGGCGACCCAGCGGGCGACCGGCCTGACCCCGGGCAAGGCGCGGGCCCTGCTCGGCGGCTTCCTGTTTTCCGGCGAGGACGCCGACAAGCCCCTGGACGGGCTGTCGGGCGGTGAACGGCGGCGGCTGTCGCTCGCGGTCCTGGTCAACTCGGGAGCCAACGTTCTCATCCTCGACGAGCCGACCAACCATCTCGATCTCGAGAGCCGAGAGGCGCTCGAGGGCGCGCTGGCGCGGTTCCCGGGCTCGCTGCTGCTCGTCTCCCACGACCGGGCGCTGCTCGATGCCGTGGGGACGCGAACGATCGCGCTCGAGGACCAAGACCTGCACAGCTATGTCGGTGGCTGGCCCGAGTACCTGCGCGTCCGCGAGGAGCGGGCCAAGGGGCCTGCAGGTGCGGCGACGAACGGCGCCGCCGGCAACGGCGCTCATGCCGCGAAGCCAAAGACGGCCGGCAAGCCGCCCGGAAAACGGGCCGAGAAGGCGGCCGGGAAGGCGAAGGCCGTTGCTGCGGGCAAGGCCACGCCGGCCCGACGGACGACAACCGCCGCCAAGGCCGAGAAGCAGCTCGAGGCCCAGGTCGAGGCCGCCGAGGCGGTGTTGCGGGCCGTTGAGGACGAGCTCGCCGACCCCAGCGCCTGGGCGAGCCCCGAGGCGACCGCTCACTCGTCCCAGCGCCACGCGGAGGCCCAGCAGGCCGTCAGCGAGCTCTACGCCCGCTGGGAGGCCACCAGCAGTTGACGCTCGCCGTCCGGCGTTCAGCCCGCTGAGCTTGGCTGGCGACTGTCCCCGGCGGTGGTCGACCTAACTGCTGACGGGGAGGAGTTATCCGACACACCCCTGGCGGCTGGGGCCGGGGACCGGTGCCCGAGGGTGTCCGGCCTGCCGATAGACTCGAAACTGATGCCAGGCATCCGCGTCGCCTTGATTGATGACGACAGCGGGCTGATCACCGTGCTCGACCGGCGCTTTGCGGCGCTGCGATGGGAGCGCGAGATCCTCGCCTACGCCGCCGTTCCCGAGCAGCTCGCGTCGATGCGGCTGCACGCACTGGTGGTCAACCCGGCGCTGACCGGCCCGGAGTACATCGAGTGGACTGCGCGAGCGCTGCCCGGGCTGGCGCTGATCGTCGTCAGCGCTCCGGCGCCGGTGGCCGATCGCGTCCGCGGGTTGCGAACCGGCGCCGACGACTGGATCGCCAAGCCGTGCCATCCCGAGGAGCTCGTGGCTAGGATCGAGGCCGTGCTGCGCCGGCGGCGGGCCGGTCAGGCCCCGGCGCAGGACGAGACGATCGAGTCGGGTGAGCTGTCGATCCGGCCCGACCGCTTCGACGCCTACGCCGCCGGCCAGCCGGCGTTGTTGTCCCGCAAGGAGTACGAGCTGCTGTTCGAGCTGGCGACCGCGGACGGCCGGGTGCTCGAGCGCGAGGACATCTATCAGCGGGTGTGGGGCTACACGATGGTTCTCGGCGATCGGTCGGTGGACGTGTTCGTCCGCAAGCTGCGCCAGAAGCTCGAGCGGGTCTCGCCGGACTGGCGCTATGTGCACACCCACTTCGGGGTCGGGTATCGCTTCGCCGCGCAAGCCGGGGCTGGCGCGGAGGTCGCGGTCGCAATCGAGGCAGCGCCGTCCCGCGACACCGTCGCGCGCGCGCGCTGAGCCTGGCGTACCCTTCCTCTCATGCGCTTCAACCCGGTCATCGCGCGCAACGTCGCCATCATCGCGGTGATCGCCGCGGTGGTCGCCTTCCTGCCCGGCGGTGGGACCGGCGCGAGCGTCGTCATCGCCGTGATCTCGATGGCCTTTCTGGCCTCGATCGGGTGGGTGGCGACGATCATGTACCGCCAGCACCGGACCTCGCTGTACGGACTGGGGGACACCCGCCGGGTGGCCGTGTACGCGGCTGCGGGGGTGTTGGCGATCACGGTGACCGCGACCGGCCGGATGTGGGGGTCGCCCGCCGGGTCGGTCGCCTGGCTGGTGCTGGTCGGCGCGGCCGTGTACGTGATCGCCGCGGTGTTCATCGCCGCTCGGCGCTACTGACGCGGCCGATTGCCCCCCTCGCGTCAGGCGGGGGCGAGTGACACCGGGATGCCGTTGAGCACGGCGTTGCCCGACAGGGCATCGAACAGCCGTTCGTCGGCGAGCACGTTGCTGTTGGTCCCCGGATGCTGGGTCGCCACGCTCATCCGCATGTCGGCGACCGCGTGGCCCCAGCCGTGGGGGAGGCTGACCACCCCGGGCATCACGTCGTCGGTGATCTCGACCTCGGCCTCGACGGTCCCGGTCCGCGAGCGCAGGCGCGCGGCGCCGCCGTCGGCCAGTCTGTAGCGGGCGGCGTCGTCGGGGTGCACGTACAGCGTGCAGCGCGGCTTGCCCTTGACCAGCACGGGCAGGTTGTGCATCCACGAATTGTTGGAGCGCAGGTCCCGGCGGCCGATCAGGACCGGCCCGTCGGTGGCGCGATCGAGCGCGGCGCGCAGCCGCGGGACGTCGGAGACGAGCAGCTCGGGGGCGAGTTCGATCGTGCCTGAGGCGGTCCGCAGCGCATCGGGCAGCCGGGGCGCAAGCGCGCCGAGGTCGATCCCGTGGGGCGCGGCCTCCAGCGCGGCCAGCGAGAGCCGCGGGCCCTCGGTCCGGGCGCCGAAGCCGTCACCGTAGGGGCCGGTGCGCAGCATCAGATCGAGCAGGCGCTCGGGCCCGACCCGTGGCTCCAGCGCCTCCATCAGCTCGTCGACAGTGCGACCAACCACCGGCGACCCCGGGATCTCGAGCTCGCGCTGGACCAGCGTGCGCGCGACACCATCGTCGATCGCCGCCAGGTCGGCGTCGGAACCCATCCCGAAGGCGATCGCCGACAGGCGCAGCAGGGTCAGCCACTCGTCGGGCAGCTCGGGCTCGGGCTCGAGGACTGCAGGCGAGTAGTTGGCCACGTTGCGGACCGCGAACTGGTAGAGCGCGAGGTCGTAGTGGCCGCGGCGCAGGGGGGAGGGAGCGGGCAGGACGACGTCGGCATGGCGCGTGGTCTCGTTGACGTACACGTCCAGCGAGACCATGAAGTCGATGTCGCGCAGCGCCGCGTCGAGCCGGTGGCTGTTCGGGGTCGAGAGGACCGGGTTGCCCGAAATCGTGATCAGCGCGCGGAGCTGGCCCGCGCCGGGGGTGTCGATCTCCTCGGCGAGGCAGACCACGGGCAGTTCCCCGAACAGCTCGTCGAGGCCGCGGACCCGGCTGGCGAAGCGCCCGAACCGCGCGCCCCGGCCCCGGCCGGGCTCGCCGGTGGCGTTGGCGGCACCCGCGGCGGCGAGCGTGAACATGGCGCCACCGGGCGAGTCCAGGTTGCCAGTCAGCACGTTGAGGACGTCGACCAGCCAGCTGGCCAGCGTCCCGAACTCCTGGGTGCAGGTGCCGATCCGGCCGTAGACGGCCGCGGTCGGTGCGGCGGCGAGCTCGCGCGCCATGCGGCGGATCTCGCCGGCCGCGATGCCGCAGGCCCCTGCGACCGCCTCGGCGGTGAATGGTTCGGCGAGCGTACGAACCTCGTCCAGTCCGGTGCTGAGCGCGGCGATCCGCTCGCCCGGGGCGGCCAGGTCCTCCTCAAAGAGCGTGGCGGCGAGCGCGAACAGCAGCATGGCGTCGGTGCCGGGGCGGATGAAGTGGTGCTCGTCGGCTTCCTGGGCGGTGCGCGTGCGCCGGGGGTCGATGACGACGATCCGGCCGCCGCGGGCACGGATCGCGCGCAGCCGGCCGCGCATGTCCGGGGCGGTCATCAGGCTTCCGTTGGAGGCCAGCGGGTTGGCGCCGAGGATGAGCAGATGGTCGGTACGGTCGATGTCGGGAACCGCCACCGACGTGCCGGTGCCGAACATGAGCGCGCTGGCCATCTGCTTGGGGAACTGGTCCACGGTGCTCGCCGAGTAGATGTTGCGGGTGGACAGCGCGCGGTTGAGCACCCGCGTGTAGAGCAGGTTGGAGAGGTTGTGGGCGTTGGGATTGCCCAGGTACACGCTGACCCCGTTGCGATCCTCGTCGAGGATCGGCCCCAGCCGCTGGGCGATCAGCGCGAACGCCTCGTCCCAGCCGGCCTCCCGGAAACCGTCACCCTCGCGGATCAGCGGCGTGGTCACGCGGTCCGGATCTTCGTGCAGAGCACGCAGGGCCGAGCCCTTGGGGCAGATGAAGCCGTGGCTGAACACATCCTCGGCGTCACCCCGGATGCCCGTCAGCAGCTCGCCGTCGAAGGTCAGCTCCAGGCCGCAGGTCGCCTCGCAGAGGGGGCAGGTCCGGTAGGCGGTGCGAGCGTCGGCGACGGCCATGCGGCCAACCATACGGTCCCCGGACGTCGGCTGCGATTACCTGTGGGCCCATGGTCCGTAGACTGCCGCCGCCGTGAGCAAGGCAATCCGAGAGGTGATCGCCGACCGGCTGATGCTGCTCGGCGCGCCGCTGCTCGGCGGCTCGTTGTTTCTGACCTGGAGCCACCAGTTCTCCCGTGGCTTTGAGGCGCGCTACGGCGCCACACCTGCCCTGGCCGGGATTCCGCGTGACCCGACCGCGTGGCAGGTCTACTCGGTCGTCGACCTGCTGCTCGCGGTGCTGGCGCTCGGGCTGCTCGCCGCCGCGCTGCGGGGTCCCCGTCCGGCTCGGATCGCGGCGCTGCTCGGGCTGCTCGTCGCGCTCGTGTTCACCGTGCACGCGCTCGGCTCGCCGCCGACCAAGGGTGCGGATCTGTTCGACCCGGCGATCGGCGCCACCACGCCCAACCATCCCACCGCCGGGCCGGGCGAGCTGGTCGCCCTGGCCGGCATCGGCATCGGCCTGATCGGCGTGCTGGTGTCGTTCACCGCGGACTGACTCAGACCGGCGCCCGGGCCCCGGTGAGCGCCGGAAGCGAGCGGGTCCGTCCCTATCCTCGAAGGGGTGTCCGTCCTCCCCGCCGACCGCCGCCGCGAGCTGCCCGACGAGCCGGGGGTCTACCTGTTTCGCAGTGATGCGGGCAAGGTCATCTACGTCGGCAAGGCCAAGTCGATCCGCAAGCGGGTCGCCTCGCACTTCTCCAACCCGAGCACGCGGGCGGGCCGGGAGATCCTCGAGATGATCGACCAGATCGAGGCGCTGGTGGTGCACACGGAGTCAGAAGCGCTGCTGGTCGAGCAGAACTTCATCAAGCAGTACAAGCCGCGGTTCAACATCCGGCTGCGCGACGACAAGTCCTACCCGTACATCGCGATCTCGCTCGACGAGGACTTTCCGCGGGTGTACTTCACCC
>JALYZB010000166.1 GCA_030945945.1 Actinomycetota bacterium
TCGGCTTCGAGATCGGCAACGAGGCCGACATCTACAGCCACACGGCCTGGCAGGAGCTGACCGGCGGGGCGATCGCCGCCCGCGTCCTTCCCCAGACGATGACCGCCCCGAGCTACGCCGACTCCTACCGCGTCTACGCCGCCGCGCTGGCGCGCGTGGCTCGCGGCGTTCCTTTGCTGGGGCCGGCCCTGTCTGACCCGGCGGCCCACCTGAGCTGGATCTCCCGACTGCTGGCCGGTCCGCATCCCGGGCTGGGCGCGATCACCGTGCACCGCTATCCGCTCTCGGCCTGCCTCCTGCCGGGCTGGAGGACGTTCCCCACCATCGCGCGGGTGCTGAGCGACCGCGCGACGACGGGCATAGCTGCCAGCATCCGCAGTTCGGTCCGTGCCGCCCGCGGGGCCGGCCTGCCGCTGCGGTTGACCGAGATCAACTCGGTCACCTGCGGAGGGCGTCGCGGCGTGAGCAACACCTTCGCGACCGCACTCTGGGCGCCCGACGCGCTGTTCGAACTGTTGCACGCCGGGGCGGCCTCGGCCGCGGTCCACGTTCGCGCCAATGCCATCAACATGGCCTTCTCGCTCACCCGCCATGGCCTCGTCGCCCACCCGCTCATGTACGGGATGGCGATGTTCGCCCGGACCATCGGACCCGGCGCACATCTGGTCGCCCTGCATCTCAGCGTCCACCGAGGGCTCAGACTCAAGGCGTGGGGGGTGCGCCTGCCCGGCAACCGGCTGCACGTCCTGCTCATCAACAAGGGTGCCGTGGGGGTACGGGTGTCGCTCCGGATCCCGGCCCAGGGCCGCACCAGCGCCCAGGCGCTGCTGGCCCCGTCGGTGCGCGCCACCGGTGGAGTGACGCTCGGTGGCCAGCATCTCAGCCGCCACGGATTGTGGACCGGAGCCTCGGCCATCACCGCGCTTTCGGTCGGCCGCGGCGGCGGGTACCGGGTGGCCGTGCGGGGTTACAGCGCCACGCTGGTCAGCGCACGGCTAGGTCCGATGCGTTAGCCGGCGAGCGGGTCGCTGGGCGCCCGGACGAGGCGCGGGCTGTCTCACGCCATGAGGAGGCTGCGAGACAATGACGCGGCGCGTGTATGCCGCGGGCCTAAGCCACGAACCCAGGGGACCTAACGCCGTGGCGAGGCCGCTCGCACCCCGGTCGCCCCGCGGTTGGCAGCCGTTGCGTACGCAGTTCGAACCAAATGACTGCCAACCGGTGCGGGCCAGGACGTCATAACGCCGCCGGAGGATCGACGCATAGACGCACGGGATCGGATCCCAAGCGAAGCGGCGGCTCGTGGCGGCGGGCGCGCCTCCCCGCTCGACAACCACGCGCGATCTCACGCTGTTCCTAACGACGCCCGACCACTGGCGCGCAGCGCCGCGCGCGGGGGAAAGCGGACTCCCGCCGGGCCCGGGTGACCCCTCGGCCGCGATCATCAATGCTCGATAATCGGGCTTATGTGTACCAGCGGCGCGAATCGGTCGTCAAGAGGGTGCTACGTCGAGAGGCGGGTCGGGTTTCGGGCCCTCAGCCGGCCTCAGCGCCGGCAGCCAGTCGGCCGGACCAGGCACGGCGGCGGCTGGGCCGATCGATCCGATCCGTGCTGTCGAGAGCCCGCGGCGGAGAGCTTGCTTCGAGCGTTTGCGACCGCGGTCGTCGACCGGGCGCCGGCACGACGAGCGCCACGCGCCCGGCTAGGGTGACGCCGTTATGTCAACTGGACGGGGTCTGCTGTCGCCGGTGCAGCGCTCAGAGCACGGTGCAGCCGGTGGTGCCGGTCGCGATCAGCTTGCCCGGCGCATCCCGCGGCGCGGCCGGATCGTGAGGGTGGCGCTGTATCTCGGCCACCACCGTATCGTGGTGCGGCGCGGACACCGTCTGCGCGAGTCCTATTCGCGCATCTCGGTATCGGCCGGTTCACCCTCCGGGTGGTCGAGACGCCGCGTCACGGGCACCGGATCACGCTCACCCTGCGGTTTCGCAACTGCCAGCGCATCATGGTGGGCAACAGCCGCCAGCGACACCAGCACGAGCTGATCAGCCGCCGCGGGTCGATCCGACCGTTGACTCGGCCGCCGCGGCGACCGCGCGCTCAACGGCGTTGACGTCGCGCACCGCGCCGGTGTCGGCCGAAGTGGCCATCGCGGCGTAGGCCCGCAGCGCCGGGGACACGACACGATCGCGCAGCTGGGGGAAATAGCCGTCGTTGGCCTCCAGGCGTTCACGGCGCTCGGCCAATTCCTCCTCGGAGACCTCGAGGGTGATCCGGCGGTTGGGAATGTCGATCGAGATCGAGTCGCCGCTCCGGACCAGCGCGATCGTTCCGCCCGAGGCGGCCTCGGGTGAGACGTGGCCGAGCGAGAGTCCCGAGGTCCCGCCTGAGAAGCGGCCGTCGGTGACCAACGCGCAGGTCTTGCCCAACCCGCGTGCCTTCAGGTAGGAGGTGGGATAGAGCATCTCCTGCATGCCGGGACCGCCGTGGGGACCCTCGTAGCGAATCACGAGCACGTCGCCCTCACTGATCTTGTCGCCGAGGATCGCGTCGACGGCTGCCTCCTGGGACTCGACGACGACTGCCGGGCCCGAGAAGGTCAGGAGCGAGTCATCGACCCCGGCCGTCTTGACCACGCAGCCTCGCACGGCAAGGTTGCCGTAGAGAATCGCGAGCCCGCCGTCGGTGGAATACGCGTGCTCCAGATCATGGATGCAGCCTTGCGCGGCATCGGTGTCCAGTGTCTCCCAGCGTTCGCTCTGGGAGAACGCCGTCGCCGAACGTCGGCACCCCGGCGCGGCGTGGAAGAGCTCGATCGCCGCCTCGCTCGCGCGACCGCCGCGGATGTCCCACGTGTCCAGCCACGCCGCCACGTCGGGCGCGTGCACGGCGTGGACGTCCTCGCGCAGGAGACCAGCGCGGCGCAGCTCGCCGAGGATCGCGGGCATCCCGCCGGCGCGGTGGACGTCCTCCATCAGGTAGTCCCCGCTCGGTGCGACCTTGCAGATGCAGGGAACCCGGCGCGACAGCTCGTCGATGTCCTGCATGGTGAAATCAAGCTCGGCCTCCTGGGCGGCGGCGAGCACGTGCAGGATGGTGTTGGTCGAGCCGCCCATCGCGATATCGAGGGTCATCGCGTTCTCGAACGCCGACCGGCTCGCGACCGCGCGTGGGAGCACCGATTCGTCGTCCTCGTCGTAGTAGCGATTCGCGATCGCAACCACGGTCTCGCCAGCGGCCTCGAACAGGCGGCGGCGCAGGGTGTGGGTGGCCAGCGTCGACCCGTTGCCGGGCAGCGAGAGACCCATCGCCTCGGTCAGGCAGTTCATCGAGTTGGCCGTGAACATGCCCGAACAGGAGCCACAGGTCGGGCAGGCGGCCTCCTCGATCAGCGCCAAGTCATCGTCGGACACGTCGTCGGAGACGGCGTCGGTCATCGCGGTGATGAGGTTGATCCGATTGCGGACAGTCCCGTCCACCAGCACGGCGCGTCCGCCCTCCATCGGCCCGCCGGAGACGAACACGGTGGGGATGTTCAAGCGCAGCGCGGCGTTGAGCATGCCCGGGGTGATCTTGTCGCAGTTGGAGATGCAGACCAGGGCGTCGGCACAGTGCGCGTTGACCATGTACTCGACGCTGTCGGCGATGAGATCGCGTGACGGCAGCGAATAGAGCATCCCGCCGTGACCCATGGCGATGCCGTCGTCGACGGCGATCGTGTTGAACTCGCGCGGAATCCCACCCGCGAGCTTGATCGCGGCGGCGACGACGTCACCGACCGGCTTGAGGTGCGTGTGGCCGGGGACGAACTGGGTGTAGGAGTTCGCGATCGCGACGATCGGCTTGCCGAA
>JALYZB010000181.1 GCA_030945945.1 Actinomycetota bacterium
GGCCCGACCCGCGCCGGACGCCTCGCTGGTGGCGGGCGCTGGCGGCACGGAGGCTCCGCCGGCAGGCCGACTGCCTGGTGTGGATCGCCCCGGGCCCCGCGTGACCCCGGGCCGACCGCCGCGGCGAGGACTCGTGACTCGTGCGGCTCAGCCGGTGACCATCGGCTCCGAGGCGCTGGTGCGCTCGGGCGCCACGGAGACGCCCATCGCCTCGAACGCACGCGCCGCATCCGCGTCGGGCATCGTCGGCGTCGATTCGCGCAGCCTGATCGACTTGCGATCCTGGACCACTCGGCGGAACACGAACCCGAGCACGCCGATTAAGAGCACGGCGAGCCCGATCAGGGACTTGCTCAGCCCGTAGCCGTACTTGTCAGCCTCGACCCAGCCGCCCACCACCAGGAACACGATGTTCGCTGCGAGCACGAAGCCGGCGACCGGCAGCAGGGTGCTCGACAGCCGGTAGGGACGTGGCCAATCCGGCCTGTCCTTGCGCAGCAAAAAGAATCCGGACTGCGCGAAGATGTGGGCCACGATGTAGCCGAGGTTGCCGGCGGCGATGATCGGCAGCGCGCCGTGGAAGAACGTCAGCAGCCAGATGTTGAGCACCATGTCGAGCGTCATCGCGCGCGCGGGCACGTGACGTTTGTTCAGCACGCCCAGCCCCCTGATCGTGATCCCATCCTTCGCGATGCCGTAGAGCGCGCGTGAGCCGTCCATCGTCGCCGTGTTCATCGACAGGATCAGGCCCACGACCAGGAACGCGATCATCACGTCGGCGCCCCCGCTGCCGACGATCCTGTCGAACGCGGTCACGAAGAAGGCGATCGCCGTCGGGTCGCCCGCGATCGTCTTGGTGCCGACCACGCCACCGGTGCCGAGCGGCAGCAGCGCATACACGAGGATCGAGAACACGGCCGCCGTCATCAGGCCGGTCGGCAGGTCGCGCCTCGGCTTCTGGTACTCCGGCGCGAATGTCGCGACGGCCTCAAAGCCGTAGCTCGACCAGCCCATGAAGTACATCCAGGTCAGCGCCAGCAGCACCGCGCCGCCGGACGAGCTGCCAAAGTTGAACGTCAGGTTGCTGCCGTGGAAGTTGCCCGTGAAGTAACCGCCGAACATCAACACCGCCAGCGGGACGATCAGCAGCGCGCCGGTGACGTAGCCCACCCAGAGGCCGATCCGCATCCCCACCACGTTGAACAACCAGACCGCGAGGATCAGGCCGATGCCGATGAGGATCGGCAGGTTGAACAGGAAGTGGGCGCCGCTGGCCGAGAACGTCGTGCTGGCGAACCACTTCGCCTGGATCAGCGTTCCGATGACCAGCCCGTTGATGGCCAGCACGCTTGACCACGCGAACCAGTATCCGAACGTCGAGATCGGCCCGACGAACGAGAAGTACCTGCGCCACGCCTCGCCCGCGTACAAGGAGATCCCGCCGGGCTTGTTCGGGAACATCAGCGCCAGCTCCGCGTAGATGAGGTTCTGGCAGGCGCCGATCAGGACCGAGGCCGTCCACAGCACCGCCGCGCCCGCGGTTCCGAGCGCGAGCACCGAGCCGCCGAGCGCCGCGATCAGGAAGCCGGGGTTCGCGAGACAGACGACGAATCCGTCCCACCACCGCATGCTCTGGAGCAGCTCGCGGTCCTCGACCTCCACCCTGGCGGTGGGGACGTTGTCTCGTTCCATCTAAGCCACCTCTCCGTCAACGTTCGCAGTATCGACCCTCAATCAAGCTCCCTCACACCGTCGGCTCGCGCGTCATGCTCACTACGGCTCGCCGCGCAGCGTCCAGTTGTGTCGCTTCGCGATCGCGCGCTCGTAGCGCCTACGGTGCGCGGGGCGCATTAAGAACCAGCTCAGCAGCGCGACCGGAAGCAGCAGAACGACGCCGCTCGCGTTTCCGGTCAGCGTGAAGAAGGCCGCGATGGTCACGACGAGCAGCCCCAGCGTAACCGGAAGCGCCCGAAAGCGAACCTGCACTCGGCGGATCTGGTCGTACTCGCTGCGCGGAATCCGGCTCGTGTCCCAGCTGCGCCCGCAGCTCTCGCACGTCCAGCTCGTTCCGAAGCTCACCGACGTCTTGCGCCCGCAGGAGCAGGTGATCGACAGTGGAGGCCCGTGCCGGATGACGCCCGGCGCCTCATGACCGATACGCTCTCGCGGCTCCGTTGATGGCGCGCCCCGCCTCCGGCGGCTGGCCCTAGCGGACATCGTGATTATGCCATGTCTGCCGAGGCGCTAGGTCGACGAGCTGGGGGACCGGTTCCTGCTGCCGGGAAGTGGCGGTCAAGCTCTCCTCCTCGCATCAAGTCCAGCCGTCCTCGGCAACCCCCCAGTTCCGCTAGCGGTACTGTGTGCACAAGTTTGCACAAAGCGGATTTGTATCAGCACGGGTGAGGTCCGTCAATCGAGAACACCCGCCTGCTCGTGCCGAGCCCGGATGCTCCTCGCGCGCGGCGCCGCAATGGCCGGCTCACGCCATCGGGCGCTGTTTGTCCGGGTCGTAGAACGGGAGCGCCACCACCCGGGCCGGGATCCGCTTCGGCAAGCCGTCCAGCTCGCCGCCCTCGACCGCAGTGTCGGCGTCGGCGTAATGGACCGACATCCGGCACAGCGCGATCGACTTGCGTAGGATCGGCTGCGGGTCCCGCTGGTCACGACGCCGACGCGGCCGATGTACACGTCTTCGCCCCGGCCGGCGGTCTCGCTGCCGTCCAGCTCAATGCCGACGAGCCGGCGCTGCGGGTTCTCGCGCCGGCCCACCAGCGCCGCGCGCCCCACGAAGTCTCGTCGTCGAGAGCCACGGCGAAGCCGATCCCGGCCTCGAACGGGTCGACCTGATCGTCGAACTCGTGCCCGGCGAGGATCAGCCCGGCCTCGATCCGCTGGTTGTCGAGCGCCTCGAGCCCGAGCGGCTTGCACCCGAGCGGCTCGGCGGCGGTCCAGACGGCGTCCACACCGCCTCGCCGTCGGACGGATGCCAGAAGATCTCGTACCCCAGTTCGCCGGTGCACCCCGTCCGCGAGACGCTGATCGCAACCCCCGTCCGCGGAGCCGATCCGGCCGATCAAGAAGCGTCAGCGCCTCAGCTCCTCGAGGCTCGGCTGCGTCGCCGGCGTCCATACGACGTCGCTCAGCGCTGCGCGGCTCCGGGGCCCTGCAGGGCCAGCCCGTGCAGCTAATCGTGGCGGGCTTGAACCATGCTCGAAGCCGCTCGCGGTCGGCGACCTCCGCCAGCCACCCGGTCGCGGTCATCGCCGCCCACCGGCCACAATCTGTCCGGGCCGAGGCGGAACACCATGGCGTCGTCGATCATCCCTCCGCTCTCGGTGCAGAGCGCGGTGTAGGCGACCTGGCCGGGCGCCAGCCGACGCGCATCGCCCGTGATCACCCGCTGAATCAACGTCTCGGCGTCGGGGCCCAGAACCCCTTGCGCAGCGACGAGTGATCCATGAGCGTCGCGTGCTCACGGCAGGCCCAGTACTCGGCGATCGCGCCCTCGTCGGTGAAGCTGCCGGGCAGTCAGTAGTCGCGATGCTCGGCGAGCTTCGGGTCATGGCCGATGTCCTGGCGGGAAGCCCGTCTCCCGCGTCAGCGCCGGCTCGGAATCGGCGCTCACGCGCCGCGCGATGGCCACCGAGAACCGATTCAGCGGCGGATAGACGCGAACGTGCACATCGGTCACCTCCCATCCGTCGGCGGGGTCTATGTCGTCGGGGCAGGCCGAGGACGCGCACACCGGGTCGCTGCACGCGCGCAGCATCACGTAGTCGCCCGGGCGCGACCATGGCTCGTCGGCGATCAGCTGCCAGTCACGGCCAACCGCTTGAGCGAGGCTGCCCCTTCATCATGGCGAAGCCGGAACCGGCGCGAGGACTCTCGCTTCGCCAGAATCCAGGGGCATGTCGACGCTGATGCGATCGTGCCGGACGTGCGCAACTCCAGCACTGAGACGTGCCTCTTCCGCATCGCCGGGCGGATGTAGCAGCGGCGGGCGAGGCGCCAGCAGCGAAACCTCGAATGCGATCCACGCGACCGAGGACTCGGCGAATGCGTTTGCTGAAGGTGTTCAGGCGAACGTGTTGCTCGGACAGCTCGTGATGTCGTCCGCAACACCCCGCGCGTCAGGCGCGCTTCACGGTCCCAGGGCCGCCCCCGGAGACAACGCGGCGGGTGGGACCGATTACATCACGACGGCCGGCCGTGCCCGGTAGCTTGACCCGGGCTCGGCGTCGCTTGGCGGCTTCCGGCGAAACAGCCTCGATCTCAGCGACGCGCTCACCCTTCGTCGAATAGAGAACAGCCGATCCAAGCAGACTTTCGTGAAGACCCTGCCGGTCAACCGACACGCTCGGAAGGCCTGGAGCATATGGCTCGATCCACCACCGCTTCGGGTCCCCGCCGCACCTCATGGTGCCAAGGCGAAGGTGTTGACCAGGCCGCAGGCCGTCGATCCGAAGATCGCGTCCAAGTTCACGCGCGGCGCTCGCGGCGCGGAAACCCGGTTTGTCGTCCGCGCTGGCTGCGGCGTTCAGCGGCAGACGCAGCGCGTTCCGAAGTTCCGACGAGACACGACGCTCTGCGTCTCGCACGGCGACGGGACTCAGCCCGATTGGATTCAGGTGGCCGGTCGCACGCGCGACTTCTTCTAACCGGCGGGCGAGGCCGAAGAGGCGACGGCCTCCCATCCGCCATTGGAAATACGTCAGATACAGCGTTTCGCATGTTCGCCGGTACCGGAGTCTCGGCGTATTGGGCGATCGCAGACCGCATTCGGGCTTCTGTCGCCGCGAGCGCTGCCCTGAGCGTTGCTATGGCGGCGTTTCGATGACGTGCAGCTGTGGTTCGCCGAGCGCCGCGTCGCGCTCGACAAGCCGATCCGCTGGTGTCACCCACCTACATTCGCGGCGCGATGCAACGACATCAAAGGCAGAGAAGTGACCACGACCCAGACGCACCACGGCCGCTGGCATCAGCCGTCATGCTCGCGGCGGTTGCCGTCAGCTTGGCGCTCGCCGGACTCCGGTGGTACGCACTGAACTACCGCGCCAAATAAACGCTGCCCCTCTGGACGCCCCCGTGCATAGCTCCCGGCGCAGCCACGAGAGCAAAGCTGGCCTGTCAAGCGCCTGAGGTCGTCCGGGCACCGTCCGGCGCCGCCGGCCGCGCCTCGGCGATTCAACAGGTTCATGCGAAGGGGGCAGGCCGTCGCCAGTCTCAATGGCAGTTAATCTCAGCGACCCACAACCTGCGCGAACACCGTCTAACACCAGGCAACGCACGGGGTCAGCTTTCAACTAGCGCCGACACGCCAGGCCGGCTCAAAAATGTCGGCGCCCGAATACTCCGACAGCCTCTCGCCGTTGCGCTCGTGACTCAGGCGTCCGCCGAGATGACCGAGCGATCGTGCGGAGCCACCTCGTAGTCATCGCCGGATGAGTGCTGACCCTGCCGCCTCAGTCCCCGGTGCCCCCGCCCTCGGCACCGTAACCCCGGCCTTGGTCGCTCTGCGTACCGCCGGGCGTACCTCCGCCTAAACCTCCGGTCCCCACCCCGACCTGGCCGCCCTCACGCTCGCTTCCTTCGTGGCCGTAAGGCATGCCCTCGCTGGACTCCCGCTCCGAACCGGCCTGCTCCTCGTGCTCCATGATCCCTCCCATGTGGAAGTTTCCCTCTGGCCGGAAAGGATCTCTCAGGCCCGACCGTTCTAAACGGGTCTCCGGTCGAGTTGGGGGTGAATGGAGGCGACGCTTCCGCGGAAGCGCCTGTGGGTGCTGGAGATCGGGTCGGCTGACGGCGGACCGGGAGTTGCGCAGCTTGTAGTGACG
>JALYZB010000212.1 GCA_030945945.1 Actinomycetota bacterium
CGCCCGACAGGCTGTGGCCGCCGCAGGTCTTGGCTTTCTCGACGATCGCGACCGGCACCTCGCCAAGTCGCTCCATCATCGCCTCGTCGTCGGCCAGCAGCGCCAGCAGGCGGTTGGCGCAGGCCAGCCCCGCAGTGCCACCGCCGACGATCGCGACGCCGACCTCGATCAGCTCGTCCTCGTCGTCCAGGCCACGCTTGACGAACTCCTCCACCGGCGCCACCGGCGGCGGGAACTCGCTCGGCGCGTGCGCGCGGCTGCCGTTGCTGCTGGCCATGGTGCTAGCTCCCCTTCTTGGCCTTGATGGCGTCGGTCAGCTTGGGCATGATCTTGTTCAGATCGCCGACGATCCCGAGGTCGGAGAACTCGAAGATCGGCGCGTTGGCGTCCTTGTTGATCGCCACGATGTTCTCTGAGGACTGCATGCCGACCTTGTGCTGGATCGCGCCGGAGATCCCGGCGGCCAGGTACAGCTTCGGGGACACGGTCTTGCCGGTCTGTCCGATCTGGGCCGCGTAGGGGTACCAGCCGGCGTCGACGACCGCGCGGGTTGCCGCCACGGCGGCGTGGCCGCCGAACGCCCCGGCCAGCGCCTCGGCGAGCTCGAAGCCCTCGGCCTTGCCGAGTCCCCGGCCCCCGGCGACGAGGATGTCAGCGCCTTCGATGTCGACATCGGCGCCGCGCTGCTCGCCGCGATTGACCATCTTGGCCTGGCCCGAGAACGGTGAGAGCTCGACGTCGACATCGACGATCTCGGCGCTGGCGCTCGGGTGGGCGGGATCTTCTCTGATCTCGAACGCGTTGATGCGCCCGATGATGATCCCGAGATCACCCTGGTAGCTGGAGACCGAGATCTTCGAGTCGCCGAGGATCGGCCGGTGCGCGACGAGCTTGCCGTCCTTGGCCTTGATCTCGGTGACCTCCATGGTCACCCCAGCCTGCTTGCGGGCAGCCAGGCCGGCGCCAATCTCGAAGCCGAGCAGGCCGCCGCCGAACAGCGCGTAGCCGTAGCTGCCGTCATCGATGACCCTGGCCATCACGTCGACGATCGGCTGGGCGAGGCCCTCGGCGTGGCCCTTGGCGCGGAACACCTTGGTGGCCCCGTACTTACCCAGCGTGCCGCACAGCTCGTCGGTCAGGTCATCTCCCCCGACCACAACCGCGTGGCACTCGCCGCCGATCTCCGCGGCGCGCGCGGCGCCCTCGGACACGGCACCGAGCGAGTTCTTGTTCAGGGCGCCCTCGTAATGAAGGACGTAGGTGAGGATATTCGGCACTAGATCAGCTTCCTTTCGTCCAGCCAGGCGAGGATCTTCTCGACCGTCTCGTCGGTGTCGTCGTCCTCGATGATCTGGCCTGCGGACTTGGCGGCCGGGTCATGGAAGTCGCCGCACTGCACGCGCGAACCGGCCACGCCGACCAGCGAGCCGTCGATCCCGAGGTCACCTGAGCCGACCGTCTCCAGCGGTTTCTTCTTGGCGCCCATGATCGCCTTCAGCGACGGATAACGGGGCTCGTTGATGGCATCACCGACCGAGATCACCGCCGGCAGCGTCACCTCGACGGTGTCGTAGCCGTACTCAGCCTGGCGCTCGCAGGTCAGCGCCTGCCCGGCCAGGTCCATCTTGATCACCTGGGTCAGCGAGGGCATCTCGAGGTGGTCGGCGACGACGGCACCGATCGTGTAGCACTCGCCGTCGTCGGACTGCTGGCCCAGCAGGACCAGGTCCGGGGACTCCCTCCTCAGAGCCTTGGAGAGCGCGTAGCCGGTAGCGGCGACGTCTGAGCCCGCCAGGGCGTCGTCGGACAGGTGCACCGAACGGTCGGCGCCCAGCGACACGGCCTTGTGCAGTGCGCGCACGGCGGTGTCAGGGCCCATCGTCACGGCAACGATCTCGTCGACCTCGGCAGCTCCGCCCTCGCGGATCTGCATCGCGGCCTCGATCGCGTGGGTGTCATACGGGTTGAGGTTTCTCTCCCCGGATCGATCCATACGCCCCGTCGAGGGGTTGATGCGCTTCTCGACGGCGGCGTCCGGAACCTCTTTGACCAGGACGCAAATCTTCAAGTGTGGCCTCCTATCGAATGTCCTGCGACGGGCGTCCTGCGCCCGCCCCCAGGCGGTCTGCCTCGTGTCGGGATCACCGATACTACCGGGTTGACTGACGAGTCAATCGGTCCCGGGTGGGATGGGAACGTCTGCGTACCAGGAACCAATGGGTCGGCCGCGCGCACGGCGGTGCGCCCGCGCGTCGCATCCACGCTCAGGCGCGAACGGCGCCGCGAATGAAGTCGATCGCCTGCTGGGCGGGCGCGCCGGGCGTGAACACCTCGGCGACGCCGAGCCGCTTGAGCTCCAGGACGTCGTCAGCTGGGATCGTCCCCCCCACCGTCACGACAACGTCATCGATGCCCTGCGCGGCCAGGAGCTCCATGATCCGCGGCACCAGGGTCATGTGCGCCCCGGAGAGGATCGAGAGCCCGACCGCGTCAGCGTCCTCCTGGATGACCGTCTCGACGATCTGCTCGGGCGTCTGGTGCAGGCCCGTGTAGATC
>JALYZB010000295.1 GCA_030945945.1 Actinomycetota bacterium
TCCCTGTTCAAGTTCCGCGCCAAGAAGGGCGCAGTCGCCGCACAGATCCACGGCAACACGAGTCTGGAGATCGGCTGGACGCTGGCGGCGGCGCTGATCCTGGTCGTGCTCACCATCGTGACCTTCGTCAAGCTGCCGAGCATCGTCGATCCGCCCAACTCCGACGCCGCCGGCCTCGTGCTCTCCGCCTCGGTCACCCAGCCCACGCCGCCCAACGGCAAGAAGCTGTCGGTCTGCGTCCAGGGACGCCAGTACGTCTGGCGCTACAGCTACGGCCCGGACTGCAAGAACTCGGCCTTCACCAGCAAACAGCCCTACTCCTACCAGGAGATGGTGGTCCCCGTGCACACCACGGTCGTCCTCACCATTCAGTCCACCGACGTCATCCACTCGTGGTGGATCCCCGCGATGGGCGGCAAAGTCGACGCCGTACCCGGATACACGACCTACACGTGGTTCAAGGCTCTGCACACCGGAGACTTTCGCGGCCAATGCGCGCAGCTGTGCGGCATGAATCATGCCGCGATGACGGCGATCGTCCACGTCGTCACGCCGGCGCAGTACCAGGCCTGGATCACCGCGCAGACGCAGAAGATCAGCGCCGCCGACTCCCAGGTCACCTCGCTGCGACAGATCCTCACGTCCCAGCACGCGCTGGGCAACTAGCTAGTAGCCCCGGACCCACACCGAAACGCAGAATCGAGACACGATGGCGACCATCACCGAACCGGTCCTGAGACCCGTCCCCCAGGTCACCGTCCACGAGGTGATCGCGCCCCGCAAGTCCAAGCAGTGGGTCGACTGGGTGACGACCACCGACCACAAGAAGATTGGGATCATGTACCTGGTCCTGACCTTCGTCTTCTTCTGCATGGGCGGGGTCGAGGCGCTGATGATGCGCCTGCAGCTAAGCGTGCCCAACAACACGCTGATCAATTCCGATCATTACAACCAGCTGATGACCATGCACGGGACGACGATGATCTTCCTGTTCGTGGTCCCGGTCATGGCCGGCTTCGGCAACTACTTCCTGCCGTTGATGATCGGCGCGCGGGACATGGCCTTTCCCCGCCTGAATGCGCTCTCCTTCTGGCTGCTGCTGCTCGGCGGGATCGTCTTCTACATCACCCTCTTCTTCCATCCGCCCAACGCGGGCTGGTGGAGCTATCCGCCGCTCTCGGAGTCGCTCTACTCGCCCAGCGGCGGGCAGGACGCCTGGATCTTCCTGATCCACATCACCGGCATCTCCTCGCTGCTCGGGGCAATTAACTTCTACGCGACGATCGTCAACATGCGGGCACCGGGCATGACCTGGGGCCGGCTGCCGCTGTTCGTGTGGGGGTTGCTCACCTACGCGGTGCTGCTGATCATCGCGCTGCCGGTGATCGCCGCCGCGGTGACCATGCTGCTCACCGACCGCCATTTCGGCACTCACTTCTTCGACCCCACGGCTCATGGCTCCCCGGTGCTGTGGGAACACCTGTTCTGGTTCTTCGGTCATCCCGAGGTGTACATCATGATCTTGCCCGGATTCGGGATCATCTCCGAGGTCATACCGGTGTTCAGCCGCAAACCGATCTTCGGCTATAAGGCGATCGCCGCCTCGACGGCGGTGATCGCGTTCCTGGCCACGCTGGTCTGGGCTCACCACATGTTCGCCTCGCCGGTGCCGATCGTCGTGCTCGGCTTCTTCATGCTTAGCTCGTTCCTGATCGGGGTGCCCACCGGGGTCAAGATCTTCAACTGGATCGCCACGCTGTGGCGAGGCTCGATCGTGACTACGACGGCGCTCTACTTCGCCGTCGGGTTCATCGCGATCTTCACGATCGGCGGTATCACCGGCATCTTCCTCGCCGTGTTCCCGGTCGACTGGCAACTCAACGACACCTACTTCGTCGTCGCGCACTTCCACTACGTGCTGATGGGGGGATCGGTCTTCACCGTGTTCTGCGGTGTCTACTACTGGTTCCCGAAGATGACCGGCCGGATGCTCAACGAGTCGGCGGGCAAGAAGTCGTTCTGGCTGATGTTCATCGGCTTCAACCTGACCTTCTTCGTCCAGCACGCCATCGGCCTGTCCGGGATGCCGCGACGGATCTACACCTACCAACCAGGGCTCGGCTGGTCGACCTACAACCTGATCTCGACGATCGGATCGTTCATCCTCGCCACCGGCATCCTGGTCACGATCGGCAACGTTGCCTGGAGCCTCAAGCGCGGGAAGATCGCCGGCCCGGACCCGTGGAAGGGCAACACGCTGGAGTGGTTCACCAGCTCCCCGCCGCCGGTCAACAACTTCGATGCCATCCCCCGTGTGCGCTCGGTCGAGCCGATGCGGGACATTCGCCGCCAGATCGAGCGTGAGACGGGCGCGACGCAGCGGACCGGTGGCAGCGAGCAGTTCGCCCGCGCGTGAGCGCGAGGGAGCTCGGGCGGCGATGAGCGGCTCCACGGCAGGCGCCTCGGCGATTGCCGCCCAGCCCAGGCTGCGCGCCCGGCAGGTGGCGGCCGACTACTTCGACCTGACCAAGCCCAAGGTCCAGTCGCTGCTGCTGCTGACCACCGTGACCACGATGGAGGTGGCGGGCAGCCCCTCGGTGGGGCGCGTGGCGCTCACGTGCCTGGGCGGCTATCTGGCGGCGGGTGGAGCCGGCGCGGTCAACCACTATTGGGACCGCGACATCGACGCGCGCATGAAGCGCACCGCCAACCGCCCGGTCCCGTCGGGCCGGGTCAGCCCGAGGGCGGCCCTGACCTTCGGCTTCGGGCTCGCGGCCGCGTCGTTCGTGCTGATGACCCTGACCCTCAACGTGCTCGCGGCCTCCCTGGCCCTGGGGGGCTTCGTGGGCTACGTCGGCGTGTACACGATCGGCCTCAAGCGCCGCACGCCTCACAACATCGTGATCGGCGGCGCGGCCGGCGCGATGCCGCCGCTCGTGGGCTGGGCGGCGACCCGCGGCTCACTGTCGTGGACCGCCGTCTACCTGTTCGCAATCGTCTTCTACTGGACTCCCCCCCACTTCTGGGCGCTCAGCCTGCTGATGAAGGACGAGTACGCGGAGGTCGGGATCCCGATGCTGCCCGTCGTCAAGGGCGAGCGCGAGACCCGGCGCCAGATCCTGCTCTACACGCTGCTGCTCTACGCGGTCACCCAGCTGCCGTTCTGCTCCGGCGCCTTCGGAGGCGTGTATCTGATCAGCTCGGTGGTGCTCGGGATTGGCTTCATCGTCGGCTCGGTGCTGCTCTACCGTCGCGCCGACCGGCGCACGGCGCTGCGCCTGTACCTGTTCTCGATGCTGTACCTGGCCCTGCTGTTCGCGGCCATGGTCGCCGACGCCAAGCTCTGACCACCTCGATCTTCTAGGATCTGCCGCCATGGATCGCAAGCTCGCCCGCAAGAACCTCCGTTCCGGCCTGATCGCCGGCGCAATCTGCCTGATCATGTTTGGGATCTCGTTCCTGGCCGCGGCCATCTACGTGCACGCGTGAGCAGCCGGACGCGGGATCCCAACCTCCCACCCGTCGGGGAGGAGATCCACCTTCCCGGCCCGAGCCTGATCCCGCTGATGAGCGCGGTCGGGATCACCCTGACCGTCGTCGGCACGACGCTCAGCCTGATCATCTCGGCGGTGGGGCTGATCATCTTCCTGGTCACCACGGTGATGTGGATCCGCGACACCCGTCGCGACATCGCCGAGCTGCCCGAGAATCACGGCCACTGAGGCAGCGGCCCGCCGGGGTGGCAGGCCCGGCTCGCTATTGAGCCGACGCCCCCTCGGGGACCTCGCAGCTCGCTCCGTCACCGGCCCACACGCGGACGATGTCGCGCATCGAGAGCACACCCGCCATCTCGGCGCCTTCGACGACGATCAGGTGCCGGAAGCCGCCGCGGACCATCGTCGCCGCGGCCTGCTCGAGAGACCAGTCCGGAGCGGCGAACGTCAGGCGCGCCGTGAGGTGGTCAGCCACCCGTTCGCGATCGGGATCCTCGCCGGCTCCGACCGATTTCAGGATGTCGCGCTCGGTGATCACCCCGGGTCCGTGCGCGTCCGGGTCGAGAACCACGGCGGCGCCGACCCGCCGGTCGCACATCGCGGCGGCCGCCTCGCGCAGCGTGTGCCCGGGCCCAACCCTGAGGACCACTTCGCTCATTCCGTCCCGGACCAGCAATGGGGTCTCCTGACATGCTCGTTTGCAACGATTGCCACCATGCTACCCGTGGCGCGACCGGTGAATCAGGGTCCGGGTCGGGCCCGCGCGCCGGTCAGAGGCCGTTGACGTTGCGTGGACGCCGTTCGTCGTCTCAAACCCATAGGATTCCCGTCACGTGCTCGAGGGTGTAAGAGGAAACAGGGTTGCCTAAGCGGCCGCTGACGCAGATGTTGATGATCGGCGGGGTCGCGATCGTGATCGGGATCCCGCTCGCGCTGGCCATCCCCTGGTTCCCGACGGGCGGGTCGCTGCAGGCGTCCAACACCCGCACCCTGTACGACGTCCTGCTGATCGTCTCGGTGCCGATCTTCGTGCTCGTCGAGACCGTCGTCCTGTACTCGGTGTGGAAGTTCCGCATGAAGCCGGGCGAGGAGGAGAAGGACGGGCCGCCGATCCACGGCAACACCCGCCTCGAGGTCGTCTGGACGGCGCTGCCGGCGATCGTGCTCGTCTCCCTGTCCACCTACGCCTACACCGTCCTGCACAGCAACGAGAACAGCCGCCGAGGCGAGATGGTGGTCAACGTCACCGAGCGCCAGTTCGCGTTCGAGTTCTCCTACCCGCAGTCCGCGGGCAAGCAGGTGGTGACGCCCGAGCTGTATCTACCCCAGGGTCAGCCGGTCGTCTTCCACATCCGCTCGCTCGACGTCATCCACAGCTTCTTCGTGCCCAACTTCTCCGAGAAGCTCGACGCGGTGCCCGGCATCACCACCACCCTGCGCGTGGTCCCAACCGTTCTGGGCACCTATCCGGCGGAATGCACCGAGCTCTGCGGCGCCGGCCACTCGCTCATGCGCGCCACGGTCCGGGTCGTGACCCCGGCCGCGTTCAAGACCTGGATCAGCCGGCAGAAGGTCAACGGCCCGCCGCCGGTCGGAAGCCCACCGGCCAACGCCGACCAGCCGGGGGTGCCCGGCGGTTCAGGTTCGAGCGCGGGCTCGAGCTCGAGCAGCTCAGCGCCCGCGGGTCGATCGGGCTCGAGCAGCGCCGCCGCTGGCAGTGGCACGAGAACCGCCGCCGCGGCGAACGGCGCGAGTTCGGCGGCCGCCGCCACCGGTAAGGCCGTATTCGCCAGCGCCGCCTGCGGCAGCTGCCACACGCTGGCCGCAGCGGGCACCAACGGCACCGTCGGCCCGGACCTGACCACCCGCCTGCGCAGTGACTGCGCCACCGCCGCATCCCAGCGGATCCGGGGCGCCACACTCGCGCAGTGCATCCACACCGCGATCGTCCGGCCCTACGCGTACCTTCCTGCCGGCTATCAGGCCAACATCATGCCTCCGACCTTCGCCGCCACCCTGGGGCCGACCAAGGCGCAGGCGCTCGTCACCTACATCGCGAGCGTGACAAAGTGAATCCCGGTGAGCGCGATGATCGCAGCCACAACGTGAAAGAGGA
>JALYZB010000366.1 GCA_030945945.1 Actinomycetota bacterium
GACAGTCTGCTCTCCGATATCGCGTTTACCCAGCCTCGGTTACGCAACCGCGTTCGAGGCTTGCGCACGCAATACCGCCAGCTGCAGGACAGCATCCAATCGCTGCAACGCGAGTTTGAGAAATCAGGTGACGCGGGTGTGGATGTTGGCGACATTCGCCAACGTCTCGCCTGGGTGCTGACGGGTCTGCGCCATCAGCGCGCCCGCGAATCCGACCTCATCTACGAGGCATATTACGAGGCCTTCCGTACCGATCTAGGTCAGCACGCGGAGAACTCCGAAACCGGCGCCGGCACATAGCCCCCAGGAGAGCGCCGCGAGGACCGCCTCGGCAATCAGGCTGTCCTGCGCCGATGCCGACGGCAATCGGCAGCCAGGTCTCGGCTCGTGGTTTCACGGCGATCCGGCTACCAACGCGATCGCGATCCGGAAGATCGTGACGAGCACGACCTGTCCGATTACTCCTGCGTGAACGCCGCCTCGTCGACCGCGAGTCCAGGCTCGTGCTCGGCCGCGTGCACCGCGCATAGGGCTGGCCCGCGGGACTCGAGCACTGCCTGCATCTCGGCTGGCGTCAGTCTGACACCACACTCCTCACAGCGATCGGCTACCGGCTCGACGCCGCGTTCGTCAAAGTTCATGACCCGATCATAGCCACGCATACCGCTTCGCCGCCGGCATGCTGCCAAAGCCCACGCGGGTCCTCGGGTGCCGCGCGTGCGCAATCAGTTGGGGGGGCTTGAGAGCTGGTGTCTTCACGGTCGCGACGGGCGATAGGTCTCCCAGCACAGCGGATGGCAGCGACGATTGATCATCAACCCGCCCCGCCCGATCGCAGCGGTGAGAGATCGGCGTCGCGACGCGCTCCACGTTCCCTGCGCTGACCGGCATCTCCCGTGCGGCCTGGAATCGATCAAGCCAGATCCCGGCTCCCAACACACCGACGGCCATCGCAAACACCTTCATCGGGAAACGTCAAAAACGATCAAGGAAGCCCTACGTCTCAGTGCGACAGTCGAGGTCTACCGAGATTGACATCAGCTAGATCAGCCTTATGACAGGCCACCTGGGTCCCCCCGACCGCGGACCGCCGGCCCCGACCGGATTCCCCGCCGCTTGGCGTCGCCCTGCGGGGCTGCTCAGTGAGCGCGCCGGCCGGCTCGGCGGCAGCCGGTGGCCGATCGGGCCTTGACATTGAGGTCAATCGGCCTATTAGAAAGGTCAGAGGCGAAACACCACAACATTCATAGCCAACATACCCAACACTCATACCCCTGAAAGCCGGGGCCGCCAGGACGGGAGCGCAGCTGAGCAAATGCACCCACCGCCTTAAGCGAAGGCACGCGGCCCCGGCTCTCACCATCCGCGCCGAATTGTCGGCTTGGACCTCCGACCGGGTCAACGTGAGCAAAAACTCGCGGATCCGCTAACAGCTGCGACGTCTCAACAACGCCGGCAACAACATCGAGGCCGTCCGTCACCCCCCGGCCAGATAACGGTCATCACCGTGCGGTGCGCTGCCTAACGGTGGTCAAGGAGCGCCGCCTGGTCGTCCTGCGAAACGCCGCGTGACTCGGGCAGACTTTGACTCCGGTCACGCCGAGTGGGGCCGTGAGATCGGCCTGCGGTTTGAGCAGCAGCGGCTCGGGGTCAGGCCAACGTCGCGTAGGTTTCAGTCGCAGTGCGCGACCGTCGCTTATCACAACGAACAGTACGCCGCCATCGATTGGGTGGGCTCATCGTCGTGCTGCTCGTGCTTGGTGGCGTGGCTGTCACGCTCGACGCATGGCGCGACAGCACGCCTGGACAGCGTCCGCCGATGGCCGGGGTTCCGCAAGGTATCGCGTTGCCGCAAACCGAGACGACGGGCGTTAGCGTGAGCGTCGGAGGTCGGTTGAGATCGATCCCGCGCAGTTTCTTTGGCATCTCCACCGAGTATTGGACGTTGCCGGTTGATGAGCATCACTCGCGGCTGTATGGGCGGATCCTGTCGCTAATCCACGTCCACGGGGATGGGCCGGTGGTCTTGCGCATCGGCGGAGACTCATCAGACCACACTTTGTTCGACCCCGTCCTTCACGACACGCCGCACTGGGCGTTTGACATCACGCCAGCGTGGATTCACCAGACCGGTGGCATCATCCGCGACAACCATCTGCGGGTAATCATCGATCTGAACTTCATCACCGGTACCCCCCAGCTCGCGGCGCAGTGGGTGCAGCAGGCCGAGCGGGAATTCCCGCCCGGCAGCATCATCGGACTCGAGGTCGGCAACGAGCCCGACATCTACGATCATCAAGCCTGGGTGGCCAACATCGGGACCACTACGTTTGATGGAGGGACTCTTCCGGCGGCGATCAGCAGCCGGCAGTACGTGGTCGCGTATCGCGCGTACGCTCGCGCGCTCGCCGGGGTCGTTCCGCACGTGCCGCTGCTGGCTCCTGCACTCGCCGAACTACACATGCACCGGAGTTGGATTCGCACGCTGCTGGGCTCCCCGCGTCCGCAGCTTGGGGCGATCAGCGTGCATGAGTATCCGTACTCGGCGTGTGCGCAGCCCAGCGCCGCGGACTATCCAAGCGTCGCCAAGCTGCTCAGCCCACAAGCGACCGCAGTGATGTATGCCACCACCCGGCCGATTGTGCAGCTAGCCCGCCGGGCTTGGCTGCCGGTCCGCGTCACCGAGTTCAACTCGGTGACCTGTGGAGGCGTTGAGGGCGTCAGTAACACGTTCGCGACCGCTCTGTGGGCCCCCAACGCCCTTTTTGAGCTCGTCCGAGCCGGGGTCAGCGCAGCTGATCTGCACGTCCGCGTGTTCTCGAACAACCCACCATTCATCTTCACCGAACACGGCGTCAACGCCCGCCCGCTGCTCTACGGACTGATCCTGTACGCACGCATGCTCGGTCCCCACTCAAGCCTCATGCGTACCCGCATCACCGGACCGAACACAGAACGGGCACTGCAGGCATGGGCGGTCCGGGTTGGCACCCTAAAGCTCAACGTGATGCTGACCAACCGCGGCCGCCGCACAGTCCGGGTCGCCCTGCACCTCCCCAGCTCAGCGCCGGGGGTCATTCAACGCCTCCTGGCGTCGTCCCCGAACGCGACCCACGGCGTCACCCTCGACGGTCAACGACTCGACAACCAAGCGCACTGGAAGCACCGCCCCGTCACCGCGCTCGTCCAGCCCGAGAACAGCACCTACGACATCACGATGCCCGCGACAAGCGCCGCGATCATCACCATGCCAACGACAGCAGCGACCCAGCCGCGCACCCGCCGCTAATAGTCGCGCCGACGTCGGGTTGCGAACGGAGAAAGGACTTGGCTACTCGACACTTTCAAACGACATCCGACGGATGCGATAACGCCATCGGTCCCCACACTGCTGATATGGCCAATCGGGCGCTCTCGATCACGCTGCCGCTTCAAGCCGCATCCAGAAGCTTCGGCTTTCCCCTGCGGAGACCTGGACTTGCCTGGGTTCGACGGGGAGTCGTTGGTAGTTGAGTAGTTGGTTATATCAGTAAGTGTCATTGCTCTGATCGGCTCATCGGAGAGGCCACGGTCAGAACGTCTCGTAGATCAGTGATTGTTGGGGCGGCCTGAGCCAGCAGCGGTTCATACCCGAGCGCGACCCGCGTCCAGTACTTGCGTTCGTGCTCGACGGGCGGTCGGTTCCCGATCGAGGAGTGCAGCCGGCGATGGTTAAACCAGCCGACGTAGTTGACGGTCTGAAGTTCGAGCTGCGCGTTGGTTCGCCACACGCGGTCTGAGATCAGCTCGGTCTTGTACGAAACCGCGAACGATTCGCTGGGCGCGTTGTCATAGCAGTCTCTGACCGAGCCGACGGACGCGAGCACGCGATGATCGTCGAGCACCTGCGTGTAGTCCTCGGCCGTGTATAGCGAGCCCTGGTCGGTGTGTGCCACGAGCGTGAAGTCCGCGCCAGGCTGGCGGGTTCTGAGCGCCATCCCCAGCGCGTCGAGCACCAGGTCTGAGCGCATGCGCGTCGCAAGCTGCCAGCCGAGGATCATCCGCGAGAACACGTCGATCACGAACGCGAGGAACATGCCCCCCTCCCAGGTCCGCAGATAGGTCAGATCACCGACACAACCGGTCCGGTCAATCAGCGCTGAAGTCGCGGTTGACGAGATCTGGGCGCTTGTGCGCCTGGGGATCAGCGATCGTGGTCCGCCACGGCTTGCCTCGCCGCTTCGCGCCCCTGATCCCCGCCTGGCCGATCAGCCGGGCGACATGGTCACGGCCGACCTGCTCGCCCTCGCGTTGCAGCTGGTCCCACACCCGCGGGTAGCCGTAGCACTCGAAGTTCTGCTCGTGCACCTCCCAGATCCGGACAGTCAGCCGTTCGTCCTTCAGCGAGCGCTCAGAGCGCTCGCCAGTGGCTCGCTGCCAGTACACGGACGCCGACACGTCCAAGGTCTCACAGATCGGCTCGACGCCGAAGCGATCGCGATGCGCGTCAACGAACGCGCTCACTTCGGACGGTCTGCGTCGAACTCGGTCGCGAAAAACACCGAGGCGGCCTTCAAGATCTCATTCGCACGCCGCAGCTCGAACACTTCCTTGCGCAGCTTGCAGATCTCCTCGCGCTCCTCGCTGCTCGGCAGATCCGGCCGCAGGCCACCGTCCGCCTCGGCCTGCCTGACCCGCTTACCCAGCGCCTCAAACCCGACCCCCAGATCGCGGGCGACCTGCGTGACCGGCCGACCCGACTCCAACGCGAGCCGCACACCCCGGCCCATCAACTCCCGCGAATACTTCGATCGTCTGGCCATGAAACCGAACTTCCCTCCCCACGGTTGGAATCCTCGTAATCCGGTCTCCGTCAAATCCAGGCAAGCTCAACCGTCGCCGAGTGAAAGGCCGGGCTCATTGGTTTCCCTCGCTCGCCTTTGCACGGTTGGGGTCAGCGCAAGGGGGTCCTATCTACCAACTCGCTCGCAGGTTGACGATGCCGTACTGGTGGACTAGATACTCCGCGGGGTGTTCGGTTTCACCGGCCCTTATCTCCTACCCCGTCAACTTGTAGCCAGCGTCAGCCACGCGGCTCGGACGATCCGAGCCGCGCATCGATGGCGTCGAGACGGGTGAGAATGTGATCGACGTCCGCCTTGGTCGCGGACTGCTCGGCGGGCTTGAGGCTGAGCACGAGCTGGCCGCTCGGCTCAAGAACCCCGGTCTGCATCTCATCGACGGAGTCGCCGTTCTGGATGCGGACGGCGTGCTCGAGGTCCTGCGCACGGAGGGCAAGGCGTCGCATCGCCGGCTCCAGCGGGACCCCGTCCTTGATCACCGTGGTCGGCTTGCCCTCCGAGCAGCCGAGCCGCCCACGGGGAGTGCAGGACGAGCCGGTTGACGGCCGCGTTGACGGCGACCAGGGTCACCGCACCGATCACGCCGCCGGTGAAGCTGGTGTCGTTGCCGATGATCGCGTTCTGGACCACGTTGGCGAGCAAGAAGATGACCACGAAGTCCAGTGTGTTGAGACTGGCCAGACCTCGCTTGCCCGACAGCCGGAAGAGCAACACGATCGTCGCGTAGACGAACACGGTCCGCAGGACCTTCTCGGCGACCGGCACCTGAACGACGAAGATCTCATGCCACATGTGTCCTCCGACTGTTCGAGAGCCGCCGGACTGACGGCGCGAGGCCATCGAAGGTAGGCCCCGGCCCGGACAGGCAGCCCCCGCGGGCGCTCCGCGGCCGGTCATGTTGTCGTAGTCCGGGGTGGCGTTGAGCGCCACCTTGCGCGTCGAGCACGCGCGCGTCGAGGTGCGGTACTGCTCCCGACCCTCGTAGTCGATGATTCGGGTGGTGGAGAGGAGCCCCTGGCTCGCATCGATTGAGTTGGCGAATTCCGAGCGGGACTGATCCAGCTTGCCCGCCGGCCCGACGTCATGCAGAGCACTCGTGTTGCCCGACACGAGTAGAGCGCCGGGTTGACGAACCCCAGCGAGCTGCCCGCCTGGGAGTCGGCTCGGGCGATCACGCCGGCCAGCAGCGGCGAGGCCACGCTGGTGGCGCGATCCGGTACTCGTCGTCGTACGTCCCGCTGGCGAACGTCTGGGTCTCACCGACGAGCATGCCGGTGCCCGGGTCGGCCGCCATCAAGCGCGCGATCAGGATCGTCCGCAGGCGGACAGCCGCCGAGTGTCGTGGCACTACCCTGTCGCCGTGCGCCCTCAGGTCCACATTCGGCGCCGGCGCCCGGCATGAGCGTCGCGGTCCGCGCCCGGCGCCGGCGCGTGGCCCTGCGCACCGCAGGTGCCGGTGTCGCGTGGTCCCTGGGGTTGCTGCTGACCGCGCTGTTGACCCCGCTCTTTGACGGACAGACGAGCGCCGATGCCAACGGGCTGACCCTGAGCACGGCCAACTACGTGCAGCGGACCGGCGCCTGGGTGCTGATTCCGCTGGCGCTCCCGCTGATCGCCAGTGTGGCGGCGGCGGTCGCCGTTGCGCGCCCGGACCGGCGCCTGCGGTGGGCGGCCGGGACCGCGGTCCTGGCCACCGCCGTCCTCGGGCTCGTGCTGGTGACCAGCGGCGGGGGTTCTGCTGTTGCCGGTGGCGGTCCTGCTCACCGTCGCCCTGCGGCTGACCCCTGGCCAGGCTGATACCCCTCGCCGGGCTGATGCCCCTCGCCAGGCTGATACCCCGGGCAGGCGATGACCGGTAGGCGCGGGTAGCGGGGGAAACGCTCGGGCTCGTCACGCGAGCGCCGACACAGGGAGAACTGCGAGCCGCGCGTCGTGCGAACCACCTGCTGGTGGCGGCAGCGGTCGCAGATCCCCGCCTCGGGCGAGGGTGGGGCGCTCACGTCACGCGCCGATCCGAACGCCCATTCTCCTCATCGCGTCAACTCCTCGAGGGTGAGGACAAGCGAACCATACTCATACCCCGTTTCCCGGTGCAACGTCATCTCGCAGGTTCGGTTGCTGGAGATCGCGACGTCGATGCGCTGCCCGGCGAGCTCCTCCGCGGTGCCGCGCAGCGCCGCCGCGGGCAGCTCGGGGTGCAGCAGACCCCGGTCGCCGGCCATTCCGCAGCAGCCGCCGGTGGCGGGCACGATCACCTCGTCGGCGAGCCGGCCGGCCACCGCGGCGAGCTTGCCGCCGAGGCCGAGCTGGGAGCAGGCGCAGGTGGCGTGCACGGCAACGGTGCCGACGCGGTGCTGGACCTGCAGGCGATCGAGCAGGTGGTCATGGACCCAGGCCACCGAGTCGATCACCTCGATCCCGTCGACGTCGAGCTCGGTCAGCACTCCCAGCGTGCAGGAGCTGGCGTCGATCACGACCCGCAGCCGCCCGTCCTCACTCCAGCGGCGCAGTGCGGCGGCCGTGCGTTTGGCCATCAGCTCGTGGCCGGCACGGTAGCCCTTCGAGCTCCACGGCACCCCGCAGCAGTGGCCGGCGACGTCGTCGGGGATCCACACGGGCAGTCCGGCGCGGTGGGAGACTGTGACCAGCGCCTCGGGCACCGTCGGACCCGAGCTGCCCCGGGGCGCGCCGAAGATCCGGTTCAGGCACGAGGGCAGATATACGGCGGCGGCATCGGCCCGCGTGGTCACCGGCAGCCGCGCCGGGGCCGGCGCCGGCCGGCCCGGGCTCCACTCCGGGATCAGATCCTCGGTGCGGGTGCGACGGCGCAGCACGTGGCCGGCCGCGTTCAGCCGCCGGTCACCGAGCACCCGGGCAGCGGCTCCGCC
>JALYZB010000369.1 GCA_030945945.1 Actinomycetota bacterium
CAGAACGTGCAGCAGCAGGTAATAGCCCGACATGTTGCCCCCGTCGTGCGCGATCGCGGCGCCGAGCGCCGAGCCGTTCTGGGAGGCGATGGTGACCGTCGCCGCCTCGTCGAAGCCCAGGCTGCGCCCGTCGATCTGCAGCAGACTGAGCGCGGCAGCCAGCAGCACCGGGATGCCGATGGCGATCGGCAGCGTCAGCTCGGACGGCACCCGCCCGGCGAGACGGTCACGCTGGCGTACCAGCACCGCGCCCACCTGGCTGTCCGGCGGCCGCCGGGTGTCGGGATGGCTGCTGCTCACGTGCCCGCCAGAGCCGAGTGGGTCCGCGCGGCCGGCCCGCGACCCCGCCCACCACGGTGCCCGCTCCAGTACAGGCCCGCGAGCACCGCATACACCACCATCACGACCGGGGCACTGGGCAGCGGGAGCGCGAGGATGCCGTTGGGCTTGATCAGGAACACGGCAACGATCGAGCCGGCCGCCGGCACGAGTGACCGCTGCGGGACCGGGCAGGCCGCGAGCAGCGCCAGTCCCCAGCTGAAGTACCAGGGCCACGCCGCCGGCCCGCCGGCCGCGGCGGCGATCAGCAGCACGCCGGTGAACAGGGCCAGCGTGCGGATTCGCAGCCGCCAGGCGAGCACGGTTCCCAGCACCCCGGTCAGCGCCAGCGTGACTGTCCCGAAGGCCGCCTCAATACTGCGCGAGTTGACCGCCAGGCCCGCGTCGTGCAGAAGCCCGGCCACCGTGTATCCGACGCCGGTCGACGGGGTGATCGCCAGACGAACCTTGGCTGGGGTCGACAGCAGGTTGGTTGACAGCCAGCTCAGACCGACGCCCGTCACCAGGCTGACCGCGGCCAGGGTGACCGCGATCGCGGCCGCCGCGACGGCGAGGAAGCGCAGCTGGGCCGTGAGCCCCCGTTCCTCGCGAGCCCAGGCGATGGCGATGAACAGGGCACCGGCGAGCGCCGGCAGCTTGAACGTGGCGGCCAGGGCGCAGAGCACGATCCCGAGCATCGGCCGGCCACTGAGGGCAACCGTGATCCCAGCGACCAGCAGCGCCGCCATCAGCACGTCGTTGTGCCCGGCGGCGATCAGCTCGAGCGCGATCAGCGGATTGAGCACCGCCAGCCACAGGGCCCGTCCCGGATCGGCTCCGTGCATGCGGGCCAGGCGAGGCACGGCGGCGGCCAGCAGGCCGACCCCGGCGAGCTCGATCGCGCGAGTGACCAGCACGCCGGCCACGAGGTGGCTGCCCGTGACCCCCACGATCACGCTCATCATGCCCAAAAACAACGGCCCGTAGGGCGCGGTCGTGTGGCGCCAGAAGTGCGAGACCGCAGCCAGCACCGCGGCGTGGGGCCCAGCGGCCAGAGAGTCCGGTGCGGTGTGGTAGGGGTTGGCGCCAACGTGCAGGACCGTGCCCTGGGCCAGGTAGCTGTAGACGTCACGGCTGAACAACGCCGGACCGAGCATCAGCGGCAGCAGCCACACAGCGGCGATCACCATCAGCTGTCGCGTGTCCTCGCCTCCGGCGTGACGCCCGAGCCCGGCCCAGCCGATGCACAGGAGCGCGATCCCGACGTAGACCAGTGCGGTCGCCGTGCCGGGACCGCCGGGGATCGAGGCCGCAAACCACCACGACGAGGTCGCATCGGCGGTGGCGCGTGACCCCGCCAGCGCGATCAGCAGCGAGCCGGTCCCGCCGAGGGCGGCCCAACCCCACACCGTTCTGATTCGCGCAGCACCGTTCATTCTGAGGATCGCGGCGCGCGCGGGTGACGTTTGTCCGCAAGGGCGGCGCGCAGTCGGAGGGTAGCTCAGCACCCGGCACCGGCAACCCCCACCGGGCCGTCTAACGTGGTGCCAATGCGCTCCTTCGCATGCAGTCACTGCGGCCGCCTCGTGTTCTTTGAGAACACTCAGTGCCTGTATTGCTCGACCGCGCTCGGGTTCGTTCCCGATGAGCGCAGCGTCGTGGCCGCGCGCGCGGTCAGCCACGATGCCTCATTGCGCGCGGTTCCCCGGCCCAACGCCGGCGATGCCGAAACGTTCGAGGACCTGCTCGCCGAATGGCTGCCGCTCCCCTATGCGCTGAACGCCGTCAACCGCAGCACGGGCAGTGACGACCTCTATCCCTTCACGCTGGCCCAGCCGGTGATCGAGAAGCTCGACTTTGTCCACCGTCGGGTGCGGACCGCCACGGCCGCGGCCGCGGTCGCCACCTGAGGCAGGCCCGGCGCGGCGTGAGTGAACTCGCCGGCGGCGACGCCGAGGACCGGGCGCCCGACCTGACGACGGCGGAGGCGGCCGCGGCTCTGGACGCCGCCGACCCGCTGGCGGCCATGCGCGAGCGGTTCGTCGGCGCCGACGAGGCGCTGGTCTACCTGGACGGCAACTCACTGGGCCGCCTGCCGCGGGGGACGGCGCAGCGACTGCAGACGGTGATCGAGCATGAGTGGGGGTCGCGGCTGATCCGCGGCTGGGAGGAGGGCTGGATGGAGCTGCCGCTGCGGGTTGGAGACCGGCTCGGCGAGCTCGTGCTCGGGGCAGGCCCCGGACAGGTCGCGGTCGCTGACTCAACCACGGTCTGTTTCTACAAGCTCGCGGCGGCCGCAATCGCGGCGCGTCCGGGTCGCACCGAGATCATCACTGACCACGACAACTTCCCCACCGACCGCTACGTGCTTGAGGGCCTCGCCGCCGCCCACGGGCTCACCATCCGCTGGCTGTGCGGCGGCTCTGGCTTCGGCCCCGAGCCCGAGCAGGTGGCGGCGCTGGCCGGCGAGCGGACCGCTCTGATTGCGCTCTCGCACGTCGCCTACCGCTCGGCCTTCGTGCTCGACCTGCCGGCGATCACGGCGATCGCGCACGATGCCGGGGCGCTCGCGCTTTGGGATCTGTCCCACAGCGCCGGGGCCGTCCCGATCGGGCTGGACGCCGCCGGCGTCGACCTCGCGGTCGGCTGTACCTACAAATACCTCAACGGCGGGCCCGGAGCGCCGGCCTTCCTCTACGTCGCCGCCGAGCACCAGGCCACGCTGCGCCAGCCCGTGTGGGGTTGGTTGGGTCGCGATGACCCGTTCGCCATGGCGCCCGGTTTCACACCCGCCCCCGGGATCACGGCGATGCTCTCCGGGACCCCGCCGGTGCTCGCGCTCAGTGCCGTGCAGGCGAGCCTCGAGCTGTTCGCGCAAGCCGGACTGGACGCCGTGCGGGCCAAGGGGTCGGCGCTCGGGGAGTATGCCATCGCAATCGCGGATGCGTGGCTGGCGCCGCACGGTGTGCGGGTCGCCTCACCGCGTCAGAGCGCTCGCCGCGGATCCCACGTCGCCCTGGCCCATCCCGACGCTCGGGTCCTGTGCCGGGAGCTGATCGCGGGCGGCGTCATCGTCGACTTCCGCGCGCCCGACGTCGTTCGTGCGGGGCTCTCGCCGCTGACCACCAGCTTCGCCGATGTGCGCACCGGTCTAGCCACCCTGCACGACCTGCTGGCGTCGCGGTAGCGGGGTCACGCGCCCGCCCAAGCCACGAGCCCGACCGGCCGAGCCTGACGATCATCCGACCCGAGGCGCAGCCCGGGGGTGAAACGCGTGTTCCTCCCAGTCCCCGAACCGGCGGTAGCCGACCTCGGCGTAGATCTTGTTGGCGGTCGGATTGGCGAGATCGGTGAACAGGGTGACGTGCGGTGCACCGCCCGCCAATGCCCGCCGGCTCACCTCGCCGACCGCACTCCCGGCGTACCCGCGGCGCCGATGCTCGGGCGGGGTGTAGACCGGGCCGATCCGCGGCACGCCCGCCACCGGCGGACTAATCGCGACCAGGGAGACCGGGCCGCCGTCATCCCAGACGAACGCGCCGTCCTCGTCCAGCCGAGCCTGCACCTGGCGCTCGGCGAAGACCGGCGTGCTGATGGCACCGGCCTCCTGCGCGAAGGCCTGCCACCACTCGGTGAGCAGGTCGCGCTCCTGGGGGTGCGCGAGCCGCAGCCCACCCTCGGGACGGTGAGGCGCGTCCACGACCTCGGAGACAGCGTGCATGGCCATGCTGCGCACAACCGTCGCTGCGCCGCCGGTTCGGGCCGTCCACGCCGCCGCCAGCGACCGTGCGGTCTGCGGGAGCCCGTTGATGCCCGGCAGGCTCCGATCGGCCGTCATCCAGCTGTCAAGCAGCAGCTCCGCCTCGCCGGGGACGAGCGCTGTACAGAGCATCGGGAACGGCGCGGTGCGCAGGGCCGCGGTGACGGCGTGGCCGCGGTCATCCGAGCGGTACGCGAACCACGCCTCGACGTCGTGGTAGCGCCCCTCCAGCGCACCAAGCAGAACCGACGCGATGACATTGCCGTCCAGCCGCGCCGCGAGCAGCGGCCAGGCGGCGTCATGAAATCGCTGGACATCGTCGGTGAGGACGAACCCCATACCGCGTTGACAGCCGGGGAACTAGACGGCGGTCGGCCCCTCGACGTCCGCGGTCTGGGGTTCCTCGACGTCGGCGGTCCGGGGCTCCTCGGGGAACCGTTCCTCGGCGCGCTCCACCATCGCGGTCAGCTCCTGGGCCACCACACGGGCATCGGCCAACAGCCGGGCGCGCTCCTGCCAGACCACGTCGGTCTCGACGTCCAGAGCTTCGAGCCTGTGCTTGGCCTGTTCGGTGATCTCAGTGGCGTTCTCGGCCGCATCGGTCACGCACTGCTCAGCCCGCTCACGAGCCAGCCGCGTCGTCTCGTGCGCCTTATCGTGCGCGACGACGAGAATCGAGGCGGTCTGCTCGCCGAGGCGCTCGATCTCCTCGGTGATCGAGATCGCAGGCTCCTGGTCAGGACGCGTGGCGCGCAGTTCGGAGAGCTCGCGCTCCAGGGCGGCGATGCGCTCGTCGACGGCTGAGCGGCTGTAGCCCAGCGGCGCGACTGCGAACCGGCTCGGGGCGCCGTCGGGCTCGGGAGAGGGGACGTCGTCGAGCACATCAAACGCCTGGGTCTCGTCGGGATCCCCCGCGGGGACCGTCGGGCGAGTGAACTGGCCGAGTTCAAGCCCGGCCAGAGCGCCGCGCACACGGTCGCGCAGGTGAGTCACGCGGGCGCCGATGCGGGGCCGGACCTCGTCGTCAGCCTCGTCTCCGGCCCAGGACTGATCTCCCGGCCAGGACTCGGGCTCGGGCTCGGCGAACGGGCCCGACGCCCAGTAGGGCGCCGACGCATCAGACATCGCCGGCTCGACGTCATGCCCAGTGGGCTGCTCGCCCGCATCGGGCGGCCTCTCGAAGTAGCTCACGACTCACTCCTTCACGTTGCGGACTCAACGCGAGTTCGCCGCAATCGCCCGCTTCCCTGTCGGCTGCAACGCCGCCCTCAGAATTGAGACCCGGTCAGCCGGCGGGCAGCGCAACCCGGTCAGCCGGCGGGCAGCGCAACCCGGGCGGCGGCGGCTCGGGCCAGAGCGGCGTGGTGGCGTCCGGTCCCACCCAGCAGCGCGGCGTTGAGCTGCGCGCGCTTGTAGAACCAGTGGACGTCGGCCTCCCAGGTGAACCCGATGCCCCCGTGAGCCTGGATCGCCGAGGCGACGACGTCTCGTCCGCCGCCGGCGGCGGCCGCAGCCGCGAGGGCCGCGGCTTCGCCCAGACGCTCGGGGTCGGAGTCGGCAGCCCAGGCGGCGAAGTAGGCCGTCGATCGCGTGCTCTCTGTGTACAGCAGCATCTGCGCACAGCGGTGCGCGACGGCCTGGAAGGAGCCGACCGCGACCCCGAACTGCTTGCGGTCCTTGACGTACTCGAGCGTCATCTCCAGCGAGCGCTGGCAGACCCCGACCATTTCGGCGGCGATCCCGGCCAGAGCGCGCGCCGCTGCGCCACGCTCGAGCGGCTCCCCGTCGCCGCTGACGCGGGCGAAGCGGCGGGTCGGATCGATCGTCTCCACGGCCTCGGTCTCCGGCGCCGTGACCAGCAGCGCCTCATCGCCCTCGAGCACGACCGCGACATCAGCGCCGGCGCCATCGAGGACGAGCGCGCGCGGGCCCAGCCCGGCGGTCAGCTCGCCGCTGGCCAGCCCCGGCAGCCAGCGTGATCGCTGCTGGTCAGAGCCGGTGGTCTGGATCACCGCGGCGGCCAGGCCGCAGGACAGAAACGGCGTCGCGGCGCAGGCGTAGCCCAGCTCCTCGAGCAGCACGGCAAGCTCGACCGCACCCAGGCCCAGGCCCCCGTAATCCTCGGCGACGGCGATTCCAGGCCAGCCGAGGCCGACGATCTCCCTCCACAGGCCGGGGTCATATTCGCGGCTCTCGGCCGCCACGCGGACGCGGGCGAGCGGCGAGCGCGCCGCCAGCAGCTTGCGCGCGACCCCCTTGATCTCGCGCTGATCCTCGGTCAGATCGAAGTCCATGCCGCCTCCTCGGTGTTCTGCTGCCCGAGGCGCATCGGCTCAGCGCGGCTTGGGCAGGCCGAGCACACGCTCGGCGACGATGTTCTTGAGCACCTCCGTGGTGCCGCCCTCGATCGAGTTGCCGCGCGCGCGCAGCAGTTCATATCCCCACCGGCCTCCGGCCTCGAGCGCGACGGGCCCGAGCAGATCGGCGGCAAACTGGGTGAGCTGCTGGTTGGTCTCTGACCACATCCACTTGGTCAGCGAGCCCTCGGGCCCCGGCTGACCGTACTTCTCGATTGTTGTCAGGCCGCGGTAGGCGGTGAGGCGCAGCACCTCGGCCCTGAGGTGCAGCTCGCCCAGCCGATCGGCGACCACCGGATCGTCGAGCAGGCCGCGACCGGCTGCCTCGTCGATCAGGCGGTCCAGCAACTGCCGCAGGCGGACCTGAAGGAAGAAGGCGAGACCGGCGCGCTCGTTCATCAGCGTCGTCAGCGCGACCCGCCAGCCGTTGCCGACGCCCCCGAGCACGTTCTCATCCGGAACGCGAGCCCCGTCGATGAACAGCTCGTTGAACTCGTTTTCGCCGGTGATCTGACGCAGCGGGCGGACCTGCACGCCCTCCTGCTCCATGTCCATCAGGAAGTAGGTCAGGCCCTTGTGCTTGGGCGCGTCGGGGTCGGTCCGCGCGACGAGCATGCACCACTTCGAGTACTGCGCGCCGCTGGTCCACACCTTCTGCCCGGTGATCACCCAGTCATCGTCGTCGCGGACGGCGCGCGTCTTGAGGCTGGCCAGGTCCGAACCGGCGTCGGGCTCGGAGAAGCCCTGGCACCAGATCTCCTCGGCGGTGAGGATCGGGTTCAGGTAGCGCTCCTTCTGCTCGCCGGTGCCGTAGGCCATGATCGTCGGGCCCGCCAGCAGCAGCCCGAGCACGTTGGCCGGCAACGGCGCACCCGAGCGGCCCAGCTCCTCGAAGAAGATCGCCGATTGCGTGAGGGTGGCGCCCCGGCCGCCGTACTCGACCGGCCAGTGCACCGCCGCCCAGCCGGCGTTGGCCAGCTCGCGCTGAAAGTCGCGGCGCCAGCGGTAGTGCGCGTCCTCGTCGCGCTCGGGCTCAGTGCCGGCGTCGTGGGCGTCAAACCAGGCCCGCAGCTCGTCACGGAAGGCAAGCTCGTGTTCGTTGAAGGTCAGATCCATGGACTCTCCTTGCGGCGGCCAACGGGCGGCGAGGACCGCGACGATAGCCGTCCGATCGGCCAGGGGAGCCGTGGTGCGCCGGTGCGGAACGGTGGCGATGAGGTCGGCGGGATGTCTCAATCTGATCTACCCCCGGGTGCGCACGGGAGTAGGCTTGGCCAAGGCGGCCCCGAGAGGGTCCCAACGGGAACGAGGGAGGGCGATGACGAGCGGCTTCTCAGCACTCACCGACGCGATGTCCACGCTGGGCTCGCAGTGGGAGGCCTTCCAGGCGGGCGGCGAGATCCTGCGGGGCGTGCGCCCGGAGATTGCGGCCTCCTGGCAGCGCACCGCCGGCCACCAGCTGCACGTCGAGCTGCCCGCGGTGCCGGTCGACGAGGCGGCACTGCGCGGGTTTGACTACGCCGGGCACGCGCGAGGTCAGTTTCTTTGCGCGGCCCGAGAGGTCGCCGCCGAGCTCGCGATCGACCTGCGGGATACGCACTCGGCCGTGATCGTGTGTGATGACTTCGGCGTGATCCTCCATCGCTCCGGCTCGGCGGACGTGCTGAGAAGCTCGGAGCGGGTCAACCTCGTCCCCGGCGGCGTCTGGAACGAGCAGGCGGCGGGCACGAACGCGATCGGGCTGGCGCTCGAGCTCGGGGACCTTGCCCACGTGCACGCCTCCGAACACTATCTGGGCGCCTTCCACAGCTTCAGCTGCACGGCCGCCCCGGTCCACCATCCGCTGACCCGAGAGGTACTGGGGGTCATTGGGCTGGCCGCCGACACCACCATGACCGGCGCCGTCGTCTCCGCCCTGATTGCCCGAGCCGCGCTGGGGGTGGAGCGGCGACTCGAGGAGCAGGTGTTCGGTCGCGAGCGCGAGCTGCTCGAGCATCACCTGCGCGGCCGGGCGGGTCAACAGCCGCCGTATCTGACGGTTGACCGAGGCGGTCACACGATCATCCAGAACGCGAGCATGCTGCAGGGCACCTCCAGCGAGGACGTCAAGCTCCTGCTCAGCTTTGCCGGCCACGCGCTGCGCTGCGCAGCGGATCGCACGGAACTGCTGGAGCTCTCCCGTGGGCGCTCTCGCGCCGAGGCCCACCTCATCTACGGTGGTCCGGAGGTCCTTGGCGCGATCGTCTCCATTCGGCCCGTCGACCGTGACCGCGGCTCGGGCGGATGCGCGAGCACGGTTGACTGGGCGCCGCTGATCGGACGCAGCCCGGCGATGCAACGGTTGTTCCGAGACGCCGAGAAGGTCGCGCACGCCCGGGTGAGGACAGCGATCTGGGGGGAGCCCGGGACCGGAAAGCTGACCCTCGCCGCGCAGCTGCACCGGATCGCTGGCGAGCATGGCTCACTCTCCGTGGTCCACTGCGCGCGTGAGACATGGCGCGCCGAATGGGGACAGGCCCGGCGCGACGCGGGCACGATCGTGCTCAACCGCCTGCATGCCCTCGGACCGCGCGCCCAGCTCGAGCTCGCCGATGATCTCGATGCGCTGGCCGAGTCCGAGCGGCCGTGGGTGATCGGGCTGATCAACTCCGAGGCACTCCGCCCAGGCGATGAGCTGCTGCTGCGGATCGCGGGTGTCTCGCTGACCGTCCCGCCGTTGCGCGACCGCGGCCACGATGTCCGGCTGCTGATCGACGTCTGGTGCCAGGAGCACCAGCGTGAGGACGCCCCGCGTCCGGTTCTGCGCCCCGAGGCTCACGAGGTGCTGGCCGCGCGGCGCTGGCCGGGCAACGTCCGCGAACTGCGCAACGTGCTGGGAGCAGCTCTGCTACGGGGAGGCTCGGTGATCAGCATCGACTCGTTGCCCAGGAGTGAGGGTGCTCGCCCCGCGCCGGGCCCGGTGACCGGCAGCCTGCGGGAGATCGAACGGGCGGCGATTGACGGCGCGCTATCGCGCAACGGCGGCAACGTCACCCGCGCAGCCCGCGAGCTGGGGGTCGGCCGGGCAACCCTGCATCGGCGCCTGCGTGCCTACCGCCTGATCGGGCCGCCCGACGCCCCGGGTTCCTGAATGCCGCCGCCTTGCGTGCGCGGCAGTGACTCAGCCTGAGTTTGAACTGACTCAAGCTGAGCCACCTGAGCCCGTCGCCGCGGGCAATAGTGGGGGCGAGTCCGTGGGAGAGCCAATCGGTCCCATCCAGGCAGGCGCGGCTCCCGGCCGTAAGCAAGTCCACCTACAGAGGAGATGGTTGTGAGCGAGAAGATGAAGGCAACTATGCCGCTGGCCCTCGCGGTCGCGGTGATCGCGTTCGTATACGTCGAGTTCACCGCCAACTTCACGTTTCACTGGGTCACCAACGGCAATCTCGGCAACGGGCTCTCGCTGCCCGCCAACTTCCACCTCGTGATCCCCGCCGGGTTCGTGACGTGGGGAATGTTCTTCGTCCTCGGCGCCGACAACGCGGCGCTGCGGACCACTGCGGTGAACAGCGTTGTGGGCAGCGTGAGCGCCCTGCTGCTGTTTGCCTTCGTGGCGTCGACCACGGGCCTGCCGGATTTCTGGACGATCGCTCTCGGCGTGGCGATCCTCGCGTTCGTCCTGATCACGCTCAGCGGCGGCCTGGCCTGGATCAACATCCCCGTCATCTTCACCACCTTCGCAGCCTGCGTCTTCTGGTGGATCGCCACCGGCCTGGACGGCTGGGCAGCCGGTGGCGGGGGAACCGGCAAGAGTCTGGCCGCCCTCGCCAAGCCGGCGACCGCCGGTACCGGAGCGTTCGGCGGCGTCATCTCGACCCCGTACGCCTGGGTGGCGATCAACGTCTTGGCGAGCCTGCTCCTCGGCACTCTGTGCGGAGCCTTGTCGGCCCGGGTGGCCGGCATGCTGACCCCGAAGCCGGCCGCCACCCGGGAGACCGCGGGCGCGCGGCCGCCCACGGCGACCGCCTGAGCAGCGGACCGCTGAGCTGACCTCTCGTGAATCAGGGCATTCGTGCCCTGATTCATCGCGAGGGGGCGCGAGCTGCGACGCGGCGGATCGTCGCGCAGCCGTGTTCCGGCTCCCCCCGGCCGCTGCTCGCCTAGGATTTCGCGGTCGGCAAAACGGGGCAGCGGTCGTGGGCCGGCATCGATCACGTGAGCTCGCCCTTCTCCCCTGCCTCGTCCGATCCGCAGGCGCTCCGGCACCCCCACCCCCCGCGTGGTGATCATCGGGGCCGGTTTCGGGGGCATCGCCGCCGCGATCGAGCTGCACGCCACGGGCTCATCGACGTAACGATCCTCGAGGCGGCCGACGAGCTCGGCGGCACCTGGTTTCACAATCACTACCCGGGGGCGGCCTGCGACGTCCCCGCCATCTCTACTCCTACTCGTTCGCTCAGCGGCGCGACTGGTCACAGTTGTGCGCGCCGTAATCCGAGATCCTCGCCTACCTTCCAAGGCGTCGCGCGCGAGCACGGCGTCGCCCCCCTGATCCGGACCTCGTGCCGCGTGACCTCGTGCGTCCACGATGACGCGACCGGCCGCTGGCGGATCGAGACCGAGGCCGGCGAGAGGATCGAGGCCGACGCGGTGGTGCTCGCCACCGGACAGCTCAATCAGCCGGCGATCCCGAACCTGCCCGGGCGTGAGACGTTCGCCGGGCACAGCTTTCACTCCGCCCGCTGGGACCACGGCTATAGGCCGGCCGGCGCGTGGCGGTGATCGGCACCGGCGCCAGCGCGGTCCAGTTCGTCCCCCGGATCGCGCCGGCGGTCGGCACACTGGCCGTGTTCCAGCAGACCGGCAACTGGATGCTCCCGCGTGAGAACCGCCGCTATCCTCCCTGGGCGCGCGCGGCGATCGCACGGATCCCGGCGATCAACTGGCTGCGCCGGCGGTGGATCTTTCACTACGGCGAGCTGCTGACCCTGCTGATCCGCCATCCGCGCACGCTGGGGCGAATCG
>JALYZB010000372.1 GCA_030945945.1 Actinomycetota bacterium
CCTTGGTCTCCTGTGCAACGAGGCGACGATGACCCCCGACGGGCCGATCGGCGGCAACGCCCTTGATCAGGCCCTTTACCGTGCGCCTGGCGCCGAGTCGTTGCTCGCCGACGCGAGTCGGTACACCCGTCTCGGAGCCCTGCCCTTCGATCATGAGCGCCAGCTGGCGCCGGTGCTCGTCCGCTCCGCGGATGGCGCGGTGACACTGGTCACCAAAGGTGCCCCCGAGGCAGTTCTCGCCCGTTGTCTTGCCCCCGCCGTCAAGAGCTCCGCAGTTCTCGCTGGCCTGTTCGCGGACGGAGCACGCGTCGTGGCCGTGGCCACCCGCGCGGGCGACGAGCGCACCGGGCTCACCGTCGGAGATGAGCACGATCTGACGCTCGCTGGGTTTCTGTGCTTCGTGGATCGGCCGAAGGCCGACGCGGGCGCCTCGATCACCAAGTTGCGCCAGCTCGACATCGAGGTCAAGGTGATCACGGGCGATAACGGCGTCGTAGCTGGCAAGGTCTGCCGTGACATCGGACTTGACGTCGAGGCGACCATCACGGGAGCCGAACTGGATCGGCTCGATGACGACGCGCTAACGGCCGCGATCCCGCACACGACCGTGTTCGCTCGGGTCAGCCCTGATCAGAAATCACGCATCATCAAGCTCGCGCGCCGAGACGGCGCCGACGTCGCCTTTCTCGGCGACGGGGTCAACGACGCCGTCGCGCTGCACGCCGCCGATGTCGGCATCTCGGTTGAGTCCGCGACCGATGTGGCCAAGGACGCGGCAGACATCGTGCTGCTCGATAAGGACCTCGGGGTGCTTGCGGACGGTGTCATGGAGGGGCGGCGCATCTTTGCCAACACGATGAAGTACGTCCTCATGGCGACCTCGTCGAATTTCGGAAACATGTTCTCGGCCGCCGGCGCGTCCCTGTTCCTCTCTTTTTTGCCAATGCTCCCGTCGCAGATCCTGCTCAACAACCTGCTCTACGACGTTGGGCAGCTAGCGATCCCCACCGACCGGGTTGACGCCGAGGTTCTCGCCCGGCCCTCGGCATGGGACATCACCTTCGTGCGTCGCTTCATGGCGGTGTTCGGCCCGGTCAGCTCGGTCTTTGACTTCATGACCTTCTACGTGATGATCGTGATCCTCAACGCCGGTCACAGCGAGTTCCGCACCGGCTGGTTCGTCGAATCGCTCGCGACCCAGACCCTCGTCGTCTTCGTGATCCGCACCCGCCGCGTCCCGTTCCTGCGCAGCACCCCGAGTCGGGCGATGATCATTCTGCCGATCACGTGCGCGGCGATCGGCGCGCTGCTGCCCTTCACGCCGCTCGCGCATCTGCTCGGGTTCGCCTCGCTCCCGCTCGAGTTCTTCCTCATCCTCGTCGGCATGATCGCCGCCTACCTCGTACTCGCCGAGCTCGTCAAGGCCCGCTTCTACAAGGTCCAAGCACGGCCCCGCGCCCAAAAGCTGACCGGGGCGGGGCGCCACGAGCGGCATGTTCACCGACGCGCGGCCCGATTCAGGCGCGGTGGCGCAACGGCTCGCGCCGCGTCGTCGCAGAAAATCTAGCTCAGCAGGTCCTGGACCTGACGTGCGATCTCGGCATCTTCACCCGCCTCGATCACAAACACCTTCACCGCCGAGTCTGCCCCTGCGATCCCAGTCCCAGTGTCAGCAGAGGCGTGCGCATTGCGGGCCTGGTCGAGCGTGACGCCGAGGAAGCCCAGCCCCGCCGCGGCCGCCGCGCGCACCGGGGCTGCCCGCTCGCCCACGCCGCCCGTGAAGGCGAGCACGTCGAGCCCGTTCATGGCCGCCGCCATCGACGCGATCGCCCCCCTCAGCCGGTGGATATATACGTCGAGCGCCGTTCTGGCCGTCTCGTCATCACGCGCAAGCAGCACGCGCATGTCCGGCGTGCCGGACAGTCCGAGCAGCCCTGAGCGGTGCTCAAGGCCACTGTTGAGGTCCTCGATCGAGACATCGGCTTCACGCAGCAGCCAGAGCAACAAACCCGGATCCACCGCCCCCGAACGCGTCGCCATCACGAGCCCGTCCAGCGGCGTGAAACCCATCGTCGTGTCCACCGAACGCCCGTCGCGGATCGCGGCCAGAGACGCGCCAGCCCCCAGATGACACGACACGATTCTCCCGTCCAGCCGGCCGGTCAGCTCCGCCACGCTTCGAGCGACGTGCGCGTGAGACAGGCCGTGAAAGCCAAATCGACGCAGCCCGTGTTGCTTGACCCAATCCGCAGGCAGGGCGTACGCCGCGGCGCCGGCAGGCAATCCGGCGTGAAAGGCAGTGTCGAAACACGCGACCGCTGGCAGATTGGGATAGACAGACCCGACCGCCTCGATGCCGACCAGCGCCCGGTCCTGATGCAGCGGCGCAAGCGACCGCAGCGCACCGATCGCCGCTTCGACCTCGGCGGTGATCCGCACCGGCCCCAGGTACCTTGATCCCCCATGCACGACGCGGTGGCCGACCGCATCGGCCACCGGCAGTTCGGCCAACGCCTCGACCACAGCCGATCGGTCGACACGGCCATCGGGCAGCTCCAGGTCATGGCTCGCGAGAACCGCATATTCATCATCGAGTATGCGCAACTTCAGGGAACTCGAGCCCGCATTCACAACCAGGACGCGCACGCCGACAACGATACGTCGACCGGTCTTCACCGTGCGGCCGGTCGCGGTTCGCTCGCGATGGACGGGTGATCTTCAACCAAAACCGCGGCTCTCAGTCGGATTGGCGCGGCAGGTCGCCCCTGCCCCTCACCAGGCGCGACGCCCTCGGCGCAGCGCGCGACGAGCTCGGGCTCCAGCAGGATCGCCGGACCGACGCGGTGGCCACCGCAGCTCCGCGCGCCGGTGTGCATCGCTCTCACAGTTGCACGTAGAGGAACTCGCCGCACGCGATGGTGCTGGAACATCGCGTTGCACGCGACCAACGAGATCAAGCGACGTCACCTGCCGCCAGCACCACGACGGGCTCGTGATCCACTCCGACCGCGGCGTCCAAGGCGCATTCAATCGGTCGTCGCAACGCTTGAGCTTGGAGGGTTGCGATGGGCAGGTCGAAGGAGTGGGTGAAGGGATGACGGGTCGGGCGCCGATGCGCTCGCCGGGGCGGCCGTCAGTGGCGTCGCGGGTGGATCGCGTCGTGTTCTGGCTGGCGATCGGCGACGGGATGACGACCACGGACGCGGCCGAGCTGGCGGGCGTGTCGGAGGCGGTTGGCGTCCGGTGGTTCCGGGACGGTGGCGGGATGCCAACTGTCACGCTCGCGCCGCTGTGGGGGCGCTATTTGTCGTTCGCTGAGCGGGAGGAGATCGCACTGCTCAGAGCGCAGGGTGCCGGGGTTCGGGAGATCGCCCGGCGGGTCGGCCGGTCACCGTCGACGATCTCCAGAGAGCTGCGGCGCAACGTGGCCACGCGCAATGGGAAGCTCGAGTACCGCGCGTCGGTGGCGCAGTGGAAGGCCGAGCGGATGGCCCGGCGGCCGAAGACCGCGAAGCTCGTGGCCGACGATCGGTTGCGGGAGTATGGGCAAGAGCGGCTGTCGGGTCAGGTCTGCCGGCCGGACGGGACCGCGGTGTCGGGGCCGGTGACCAGGCCGTGGAACGGGCGCAACAAGCCGCGCCGTCAGGATCGCAGGTGGGCGCGGGCGTGGAGCCCGGAGCAGATCTCTCACCGGCTGCGAGTCGACTTCCCCGATGATGAATCGATGCGAGTCTCCCACGAGGCGATCTACCAGGCGCTCTACGTCCAGGGCCGCGGGGCGCTGAAG
>JALYZB010000381.1 GCA_030945945.1 Actinomycetota bacterium
CGAGCGTGTGTACGGGGAGATGGCGGCGGCCGGGTACGGGACGGTCGGCGAGTTTCACTACGTCGTGCACCGGCCCGACGGGTCGCCGTATGACGAGCCCAACGCGATGGCGATCGCCCTGGCCGGCGCGGCCGTCGCGTGCGGGCTGGCGATCGTGCTGCTGCCGGCGGCGTACGGGCGGGCGGGCTTCGGCCGGCCGCCCGAGCCGGGGCAGCGGCGCTTCTGTGACGCGGACGTGGGCGCGTTTTTGGAGCGATGCGATCGCCTGCGGGAATGGGCCGCTGCTCGGGACGGGGTCTCCGTCGGCGTGGCCGTCCACAGCATCCGCGCGGTCCCGGCCGAATGGATCGCCGAGGTCGCGGCCTACTCCGACCAGCACGGCCTCGTGCGTCACGTACACGCTTGCGAACAGCGTCGCGAGCTTGCCGAGTGCTTTGACGAGCACGGATGTTCCCCGATCGCGCTGCTTGAGCGGTGCGGCTTCCTGGGCTTGTCGGCAAGCGTCGTGCATGGGATCCACGTGAGCGATGACGACGTTGAGCTGCTGGCCCGGTCGGGAACGACGGTGGTCACCTGCCCGACCACCGAGGGCAACCTCGGCGATGGCCATCTGCCCGCACTGGCCTATCGCGACGCCGGGGTTCCGCTGGCGATCGGCACCGACGAACAGGTCCGGATCGATCCCTTCGAGGAGCTGCGCGAGATGGAGACCTCGGCCCGGCGGGAAGGCGAGACCCGGGACGCCCTGCTCGCCGCGGCCGGGGGGGATCTGTGGGGCCAGATGGTCACTAACGGCCGGGCCAGCCTGGGACTGGAGGGCCCGGCGCCGACGATCGAGTTGAACCTCGACCATCCCGACCTAGCGGGCGTCGTCGAGCGCGATCTCCCGCTGGCCCTGGCTACGTGCGCGTCGGCTGCGGTGGTCAAGACGGGCGTGGGCGGGTAAGACGATGCCCCATCGCCACCCTTTGCTGCGTGAGCTTTTGCAAGAGCGCGACCGGATCCGGCTGGTCTTCCAGCTCGGCGAGCTCGTTCCCGGCGCGGCGTTCGAGGCCGCTCAGAGCGTCTGGTGGGCGATCAGCGCAAAGGCCACCGCAGCTCCACGCCGGCCATGTCCTCATACAGACGCATCGCGCTCATCTCGCCAGCGAGGTCGCCGTAGCTGGCCCGAGCGCGCCGATGGATCTGCTCGATCAAGGCAGCCAGCTCTACGGGGACCCCGACGTCACGAGCGAGCTCGACGGCAAGCGCCAGGTCCTTGGTCACGAGCTTCATCGCGAAGCCTTCGTCGTAATCACCGCCATCGAGAACCATCCGCACGTCGTGTTCGAGGAAATTGGAGTTGGCGGGGGAGCTGACCAGGGCGGTGTGGAGCTTGTCGAGGTCGACGCCGGCTTTGACTCCGACCGTCAGGGCCTCAGCGGTGGCGACGGCGTGCACGAACCAGGTGAGGTTGAGCACCAGCTTGACCGCGTAGCCGCTCCCGTGGGGGCCGAGGTGAAAGATCCGCTGGGGATCGCCGATCGCCTCCAGCACCGGCAGGGCACGGGCAAACGCCGCCGCGTTGCCGCCGACGTAGATCGCCAGCGCCCCGGCTTCGGCGCCGATCGTCTGCCCGGCGACCGGGGCATCGATCAGCTCGACTCCGTGTTCGGCAGCCTGAGCCCGCGCCCGGCGTCCGACTTCCAGCGAGCTGGTGCTCATCTCGATGACCAGGGAACCCGGCGCCAGCGTCGCGATCGCGCCGTCGGCGCCGTTGAGGACCAGATCGACCTGCGAGGGCCCCGGCAGGCTGGTGACGAGCATCTCGGCGCCGGCCGCGCAGTCGGAGACCGAGCTCGCCGGACGGGCTCCCGCCTCGCGCGCGCGCACCAGTGCCTCGGGGTCAAGGTCGTACGCGCTCACGTCAAAGCCGGCGGTGATCAGGCTGCGGCACATGTGGCTGCCCATGTGGCCGAGACCGATGAATCCGACCCTGGTCACGTGAGCGAGATCCAGGTCGTCTTGAGCTGGGTATAGCTCTCGAGTGCGTGCAGGGAGCGGTCGCGTCCGTGGCCGGAGTCCTTAAAGCCGCCGAACGGCGTCGCCAGCGAAGCGGCGTCGAACGTGTTCACCCACACCGTGCCGGCGCGAAGCTGTCGCGCCAACCGTCCGGCGGTGGCGATATCAGAGGTCCAGACGGCGGCGGCGAGCCCGTAGCGGGTGTCGTTGGCCAGCGCCAGGGCGTGCTCGATGTCCCTCGCGGTCTGGATCACCAGCACCGGGCCGAACACCTCCTCCTGGACGATCGGGAGACCGGCGTCCTGCGCCTCGATC
>JALYZB010000394.1 GCA_030945945.1 Actinomycetota bacterium
TGGTACGGCATCTGGGCGCCTTCGGCGATCCCGGCGGCCCGAGTGCAGGAGCTCGCCGACGGCATCGGCGCGGCGCTTGACGCACCGGACCTGCGGTCCTGGCTGAGAGAGCACGACGCCGAGCCCATGCGGATGACGCAGCGAGAGTTCGCGGACTTCGTGATCCGCGAGCGCGATCGCGCCGAGGCGATCGCCCGCGCAGCCGGAATCTCGCCAGCTCGGTAACGCCCCAGCTTCGGAGCGTCGCCTGCGTTGCGCGAATGGCCGGCGTCTCGATCTGCAATGAGACTGAGGCGCACACAGGGACAAAGGCTCGGCCGGCGCCGGCACGGCACGCTCAGATCCTCGGCTCTGTGCCGGCGCACGATCGGTGACGCAAGCGCAGGGTCCGACTTGATTCCCTGCTTCGCCGCTGAAGCAGCCACGCCCGGACAGCTTGCGACGTGGCTGCTGTAGCGAAATCCTTGTCAGGCGACCTCTCGGGGTTTGATGGTGACGTGGTGCCCGAGCGCTTTGAGTTGTCGGATGAGGCGTTTAGTGGTGCGGTCGGGGTTGTGGCGGGTGAAGTAGTCGTTGCCGGGGTCGTTATCGAGCTCGCCGGTTTGGAGCATGTGCGAGATGGTGGTCAGGATCGAGTGTCCGACGGCGGTGACGGCCTTGTTGTGCCCGCGGCGGCCGCGCAGGCGCTGGTATTGAGCGGCGAGATGGGAGTTTTTGGTCTTGCCGGCTGAGAGCGCTGCCTCGGTCAGGGTGGCTGTGAGCCATTTGTTGCGTTTGCCGGTCTTGCCGGATCGGCGTTTGCCGGCGGACTTGTCGTTGCCGGGGCTCATCTTGGTCCAGGACGCCAGGTGCTTGGGGGTCGCGAAGATCGTCATGTCGACCCCGATCTCTGACATCAGCACCTCGGCGGTGCGCTGCCGGACGCCCGGGATGCTCATCAACAGGTCGCGTTGGCGCGCGAACGGCTCGATCCGCGGCTTGATCTCGTCACAGAGCCGGCCGATGGACTCGTCCAGGAAATCGATGTGCGCGAGGATCTGGGAGATGATCAGCGAGTGCTCGACGTCAAACCGGCCTTGCAGCGCTTCGCGTAACGCGGGGATCTTCTTGCGCAGCAGCCCGCGGGCGAGATCAGCGAGCACGACCGGGTCGGTGGTGCCTGAGACCAGCGCGTTGATCATGTCGCGGCCGGACTTGCCCATGATGTCGGTCGCGACCGTCGCGAGTTTGATCCCGGCGTCCTTGAGCATCTTGTGCAGCCGCGCGGCTTCGCGTGAGCGGTCCTGGATCTGAGACTTGCGATATCTCGTCAGGTTGCGCAACGTCCGGATCGGTTTGGGCGCCACGAAGCTGGTTCTCAGCAGCCCGGCTTTCAGCAGCTGACAGAGCCACTGCGCGTCCCTTGATATCGGTCTTGCGTCCCGGGACGGCCGTGACGTGCCGGGCGTTGACAAGTGTCAGCGCAAAGCTGTCTTTCAGCACTGCCCACACCGGCTTTCAATACACGCCGGTGGCTTCCATCGCGACCTGGGCACCCCGAGCGCTTCCAGCCAGTCACGCAGCCCCAGCAAACCCGCCACGGTGCTCTTGAACTCCGCGACCTCCTCGGTCAGCACGCGTCCGGCCCAGACGCGCACGCATGCCGTCACGGTGGCCTTGTGCACATCAAGCGCGCCCGGGCGCTCAACGATCCGCTTCATCACCCACTCCTTCCGCTTGATCTCCTGATCGCCGTCCGCGGGAGCCTCGCGTAACAAGCGATGCGGTTATCCGCAGCTGCGGATAACCGCATTTATCTCCAGCCGGGCATTATCTGAAGTCGGTGGCGATTGTGGCCGTGGATGCTGGATCTTCGGTTCGGCGACTTCTGATAATCGCGGCTGCTGAGACGTGCTGATCGCGCTCAGCGGCGCCAGCGGCGGTAGGCGTCGATCCATTCGACGCCGTCAGGCGCCGGGTCGGGGAGCGGTAGGTCGAGGATCGGGATCGCCTGCTTGTGGCTCTCCCGGCGGACGATCGCCACGATCTCGTTCCCGACGGTCAGGTCGATCTTCGCGACGGTGACGGTGATCCCGAGCATCTCGGTGTCGAACGGGAGGGCGAGGCGCTCCTCGAGCATCGTGAACAGGCCGGTGATCTGCTCTTCGTCGTTGTAGGCGTCGACGGTCGCCTCTTCGATCATTGCGTCGAGCAGCTTGGTGCTGGGTTTCGGTCGCGGCGAGCTCATCACGTCGCGAACAGGCTCGGGGCGCGCTTGTCTGCCGGCGGTCGCCATTTCCGCACCTGTGCGTTTGGGTCCGCGGCCGCGAGGCGCCGCGCGGGTTCAGCGCCGTCCAGTTCGCAGAGCAGCTCGAGCGCTGCGATCCGCACGCTCCCGTGCGCCGCACGGAGCCCGCGAGCGACCACTGTTCGCCTTGCCGGTTCGTCGAGCCCGTAGGCGGCGTCGAGCAGGCCATGGATCGCGGCGTCACGGTGGCGTGGCTCGAATTGCTCGGCGGTGCCGAGCAGCTCGGCGAGCCGCTCCGGGCGCGTGTGGAGCGCTTGGCGTGCGGCCCAGCGGCGCAGTGGCGGTTCGGGCCGGACGTGGTGCTGTGCCGGGGTGTCCTCGGTGACGGTGTAGGTGCGGCCGGTCCCGTCGTGCAGGTCGATCGCGAGCCATTGCGGGGAGGCCCAAGCCAGCGGGTAGGAGATCACGTGGTCCTTGGCGAGGAACACGTCGGCCAGCTCGTCGAGCTCGGTGTCGTCGAGTAGCCCGCTGTCGTGGATAGCGGCGATCAGCTTCGCGGTGACCCGGTCCCACCGCCGGGAGGTGCACACAAGCAGGACTGCGAGCGAGAAGGGCAGCTCGCCGGTGCCGTGCACGCGGGTAAGCAGCTCGACCGCCTCTGCGGGTCGGGTGCTGCGTCCCCAGCCGCTGGGAGTGCCGAGCAGCAG
>JALYZB010000419.1 GCA_030945945.1 Actinomycetota bacterium
CGCCCCGGCCGCCAGGGCGACGAGAGGAAGGAACGAGCACCGCAATGCCCATCCGCCAGCAGAATGTCCTCGCCGCCCAGTGGGCTCCGGACGGAGAGATCCTCGGAGCCCCTGACCTCACCACCTCGGACAACCAGGTCTTCGGTTCCAACGTCTTCAGCCGCGCCATCCAGCGCCAGCGGCTGCCCAAGGACGTCTACAAGCAGCTGGCCAAGACGCTGGCCAACGGCGAAGCGCTCGACACCTCGCTGGCCGACTCGGTCGCGCTGGCCATGAAGGAATGGGCGCTGGAGAAGGGCGCGACGCACTACAGCCACGTCTTCCAGCCGCTCACCGGCCTGACCGCCGAGAAGCACGACAGCTTCTACAGCCCGGTCGGGGACGGCACCGCGATCGCCGAGTTCTCGGGCAAGGAGTTGATCCAGGCCGAGCCCGACGCGTCGAGCTTCCCGACCGGCGGCATCCGCAGCACGTTCGAGGCGCGTGGCTACACCGCCTGGGATCCGACGTCGCCGGCGTTCATCCTCGAGAACCTCAACGGCGCGCTGCTCTGCATCCCGACCGCGTTCGTCTCCTGGACGGGCGAGGCCCTGGACGCCAAGATCCCGCTGCTGCGTTCGATGGACGCGCTGTCGAAGTCCGCGATGCACGCGCTACGGCTGTTCGGCAACACGAGCGCGCAGCGGATCTTCACGACCGTCGGACCCGAGCAGGAGTACTTCCTGATCGACGAGCAGTACTACTTCCAGCGACCAGACCTGATCACCACCGGGCGGACATTGTTCGGTGCCAAGCCGCCCAAGGGTCACGAGCTCGACGATCACTACTTCGGGTCAATTCCCGAGCGCGTGCTCGCCTACATGCTCGACACCGAGCGCGAGCTGGCCAAGCTGGGGATCCCGATCAAGACCCGCCACAACGAGGTCGCACCGGCCCAGTACGAGGTCGCTCCGATCTTCGAGAACTCCAACGTGGGGTCTGACCACCAGCAGCTGACCATGCAGGTGATGCAGAACGTGGCGCGGCGGTACGGCCTGGTCTGTCTGCTGCACGAGAAGCCCTTCGCGGGCGTCAACGGGTCGGGCAAGCACAACAACTGGTCAATGGGCACCGACGACGGCGAGAACCTGCTCGAGCCCGGCGACACCCCGCACGAGAACCTCCAGTTCCTGTTCTTCTGCGCCGCGGTGATCCAGGCGGTCAACAGGCACCAGGGGCTGCTGAGGGCCTCGATCGCCTCTCCCGGCCAGGACCATCGCCTCGGCGCCAACGAGGCTCCGCCGGCGATCATCTCGATCTTTCTCGGCGCCGAGCTGCAGAAGGTGTTTGAGGCGATCGAGCGGGGCGAAGTCGGCGAATCGACCCCCGAGTCGTTCCTCGGCCTCGGCACGCCGGTGCTGCCGCCGCTGCCGATGCACGGCGGCGACCGCAACCGCACGAGCCCGTTCGCCTTCACCGGCAACAAGTTCGAGTTCCGCGCGCTCGGCTCGAGCATGTCGCTGTCGCTGCCCAACACGGTGCTCAACACGATCGTCGCGGAGGCGGTCGACCACCTGGCCGAGGAGCTCGAGGACGCGCTCGGCGAGGGCGCCGACGTGGAGGCGGCGCTGCGGCCGATCCTGCAGCGCAGCTACGCCGCCAACCGGCAGATCGTGTTCGACGGCGACGGCTACTCCGAGGAGTGGCACGCCGAGGCCAAGCGGCGCGGCCTGCTCAACCTGCGCACCACCCCGGACGCGCTGCCGTATCTGCTCCACGACGACGTCGAGACGGTGTTCTCCAACTATGGCGTGCTGTCGCGGCGCGAGCTGGAGTCCCGCTATGAGGTCCTGCTCGAGCAGTACGTGACCAAGCTCAACATCGAGTCCGAGACGGCGGCCGTGATCGCCCGCACGATGATCGTGCCCGCGGCCGCGCGCTACATCGCGGTGCTGACCGCGGCTCAGCTGGCCGAGCTGGCCGGCGAGGTGGAGGGCGTGCTGCAGACGACGGTCGACGCGATCAGGGCCCTGGAGTCGGCCAACCTGGAGGAGAACCAGCCCGAGGGCGAGATCCTTGAGCACGCCGAGTACATGCGAGACATCACGGTCCCGGCGATGGAGGAGGTCCGCAGCGGTGCCGACCAGCTCGAGAAGCTGGTCGCCGATGACCTGTGGCCGCTGCCGAAGTACTCGGAGATCCTCTTCATCAAGTAGGAGACGAGCGCGGGATCGCTCCAGTCCATCACACGCACCGCAACTTGCGGGCGGCGGGTGGGTTCTTCGCTACGGTGAGCGTCCAAATGGTCGAAGTCCGCGTCGCACGCGGCGTTCGAGCTGGGGGGAAGCGCGGGCTGCGCCACTTCACCGTTGTCCTGCTCATCACCGCAGGCCTGGCGATGGGCGTCGCTCCGGCCCTCGGCGCCTCGGGCGGGGCGTCGGTCCCCGGCCTGGGCAGCACCCCCCGCTCGGCACCGCACACCCACAAGCGCAAGCACCGCCAGCAGCGGCGACCGCGCGCCGTGGGGTCGGCGAACGCGTTCGCACGCCGGTCGATGTGGATCTGGGAGCTGCCCAATTCCAGCGGCGGCGATCTCAGCTCGATCGTCGCCTCGGCCCGGCAGTTCGGCGTCGGCACGCTGATGATCAAGAGCAGCGATGGAACCGGCTTCTGGAGCACGCAGTTCACCCCGCAGTTGGTCGGCACACTGCATGCCTCCGGCATCAAGGCCTGCGCCTGGCAGTACATCTACGGCAAGCATCCGGTCACCGAGGCCTACAGGGGCGCGGAGGCCGTTCGGGACGGCGCCGACTGCCTGATCATCGACGCCGAGAGCGAGTACGAGGGCAAGTATGTTGCCGCGCAGACGTACATGACGCGGCTACGGTCGCTGATCGGCGCGAACTTCCCGCTTGCCCTAGCCGGCTTCCCCTACGTGGATTTCCACCCCGCCTTCCCGTATTCGGTGTTCCTCGGGCCCGGCGGTGCGCAGTACAACGTGCCCCAGATGTACTGGCGCGAAATCGGCACCACCACCGATGCCGTGTTCGCCCACACGTATGCGTTCAATGCGCCTTACGGCCGCTCGATCTACCCGCTCGGCCAGCTCTACGGCCACCCCGCGCTGCGTCAGATCGTCCGCTTCCGCCAGCTTTCGCGGGCCTACGGCGCGCCCGGGATCAGCTGGTGGGATTGGCAGGAGACGAGCTTGAGCGAATGGAGCGCGCTGTCGCGGCCGGCCGGCATCCTGGCCGGCTACGCGGCCACCACGACCATGGCCAGCCTCGGCAAAGGCGCGGTCGGCGATCTCGTCGTCTGGGCCCAGGAGCATCTCACCGCGGCCGGGCAGCCGGTCACCGTGGACGGTGGCTTCGGCGCCGCAACGCTGAACGCGGTGCAGAACTTCCAGACCGCCGGCGGCCTCACCCCCGACGGTGTCGTCGGGCCGGCGACGTGGGCCGCGCTGCTGCGTTACCCGCCGGCGACGATGATCTGGGGCCAGACCCCCAGCCGGCACGGCGCGATGGCCCGATCCGCGCTTGCTCGGCGCCGCGGCGTGCGCATCCTCTCCCTCCCCCGCTCGGCCTCGCGTCCCGCCCGGCGTGATGAGATCGCCGGAGCGGGCGGGGCCGGCGGTCATCCGGGCGGTTGAGGCCCTGGTGGCCCGAGTGAGCAGACGACGCACTAGACCAAGCCGAGCCCCCGGGCGTACGCCACGAGCTCGGCCCGGCCCGTGCGGCCAAGCTTCTGCTGGATGCGCGCGCGGTGAGACTCGACGGTCCGCACGCTGAGGTACAGCTGATTGGCGGTCTCGGCATTGGTGTGGCCGCGTGCGATCAAGTTCAGGACCTCGAGCTCGCGGGGGCTGAGCTCGCGGCCGGCGGACTTGTCTCTGCTCGGACGCCGCGGGCTCTCGATCGCCGGTCCCGCCCCGAGCTCGGGGCTGAGATAGGTGCGGCC
>JALYZB010000423.1 GCA_030945945.1 Actinomycetota bacterium
CTGGCGGAATCTCCGCTGACGTGCGTCGCGGTCGGGTCAGGACGTTCGCTCGAGGAGTTCGAAGCGATCCACCGTTCGAGTAAGAAGAATTCGCGCAACCGGCGCCGCCGGTATTAGGTTCTCAACGAGACCCCGATGCCCGCGCCCTCCGCGCCTTGTCTGGAGATCAGTAGCCCGTGCATGACAAACAGGTACGCCGCCGCCGCGCAGTCCTCGGGCTGCTGGTCGCCCTCTCCCTGATTCTGCTGACCGCCTATTTCGGGGAATCCCCGAGCAGTCCCCTGCACACCGTGCAGCGCAGGATCGTCGAGGTGATCTCGCCCGTCCAGGCGGGGGCCAGCACGGTGCTCACGCCGGTCAAGGACGTCGCCGGCTGGTTCTCGGACACCTTCCAGGCCAAGGGCCAGCGCGACCGCCTGCGCCGTCAGGTCGCCAACCTCACCCAGCAGGCCGACTACTACCACCAGCAGGCGATCCTCGCCCAGCAACTGCGCAATCAAATCGGGCTGGACCAGAGCAACTCGATCGGCTCCTATCACCCGGTCACGGCCAGCGTGTACGCCCGCGACCCGACTCTCTGGTATCAGACCATCTATGTCGACAAGGGCTCCGACAACGGCATCAGCGTCAACGACCCCGTCACCGGCGACGGCTACCTGGTGGGCAGGGTCACCACGGTCGACCCCACCGTCTCGATCGTGACCCTGGTGACAGATCCCAGCTACGCCGTGACCGCCGAGGTGCTCGGCGGCGGCGGCGACACCGGGATCCTCGTGCCCGCAGTAGGGACCCCGGGGCAGATGTTCCTGCAGAACCTGCCGCCGCACGCCACGATCCAGACCGGGGATCAGGTCGTGACCGCCGGCTTCAAGGACATCGCCAATCCCAAGCTGGACTCGCTGTACCCGCCCGGGCTCCCGATCGGGCAGGTCTCCAACGCCAGCCAGAACGAACTGCTCAACAACCAGCAGGTCACCGTGGTCCCCGGGGCGAGCCTGCGCCACCTGGCGGTTGTGCAGATCCTCACCGCCCCCCACGCCGGGACCGCCCGGGCCCAGGTGGGGACGGGAGGATGAAACCTGAGCTGAAGTTGGCGCTGCGCCTGTTGGCGCTCGCTCTGGTCACCGTCGTGGTCCAGGAGTCCGCGGTCTCGCAGATCTCGATCTTCGGCATCAGCGCCGATCTCACGCCGCTGGTGGTTATGGCCGTCGGCCTGCTGGCCGGCTCGTTGGCGGGGGCGATCATGGGCTTCGGGACCGGCCTGCTGGTCGACACGGTCCTCGTCCAGACCCTCGGCATCACCTCGCTGCTGTTCATCGCCATCGGCTACTGGGCCGGGCGTCTGCGCGAGGTGCGCGATCCCGCCCACGGGCTCATTCCCCTGGCCGCCGGGGCGGTCGCGACGGCGGTGGCGGGGATCGGGATGACCATCATCCAGTTCCTGCTCGGTGTCGATGCCCCGGTCAGCCTGCTGCTGGCGCAGCAGATCTTCATCACCGTGCTCGTCAACACGCTGATCGCCCTCCCGGTCTACGCCTTCGTGCGCCGGATCGTGCGGCCCGCGCTCCCCGATGACCCGCGCCGCCGGCGCCGCCGTGCCTACACGACCGGCGGCCTGAGTCCGCTGCAGAGCCCCTCCCGGCGCCTCGGCGGCCCGATCTCCCGGAGCTCGCGGTGATCCAGATGCCCGACGACCGCCGGCCGCCGATGAACCCCCAGCTCGCGCTGCGGGTGGCGATCGTCGGCAGCGTCGCCCTGGCCCTCTTCGCGATCGTCTTCTTTCGCCTGTGGTTTCTGCAGGTGCTGTCCGGCGAGCAGTACGTGCACGCGGCGACGGTCAACCGCATGCGCGACGTCAAGATCCACGCCCAGCGCGGAAACATCCTCGACCATGCCGGCCACCTGCTTGTCGACAGCCGCCAGGCGCTTGCGGTGCAGATCTCGCCCACCGAGCTGCCGCCGTCCTCGGCCGGGCGCAACGCCCTGTACCGGCGGCTCGCGGCCGTTCTGCAGTTCTCCACCCGCTCCAGACGCTGCAAGGTGCTGACATCGACCTCGGTCACGCCGGGGGGCCAGATCGTCCAGACCTTCGCTTACCCCCGCCTCGCCCACATCCCCTGTCTCGTCGCCCAAGGACTTGCCGTCGTCTCCTACCGGGACGTGATCCTGAAGACCGACGTCGCAACCCAGGTTCAGTTCTACCTCGCCGAGCGCCAAGACCAGTTCCCGGGGGTGAGTGTCGGCAAGGTGTACGTGCGGGCCTACCCGCAGGCTGGCCTCGCCGCCCAGCTGTTCGGGGTGGTCGGACCGATCAACAGCACCGAGGTCAAGGAGAAGGCGTACCAGGGGATTCCGCAGGACGCGATCATCGGCCAGTCGGGACTGGAGGCCAACTACGACCAATTTCTGCGGGGACGCGACGGGCGCGAGACGGTGAGCGTGGACGCAGCCGGGCGTCCCGTGGGGACGCCGACGGCGACCGCGCCGGTCGCCGGCCACGACCTCAGGCTGTCGCTGGACGAGGGCCTGCAGCGGGTCGGCCAGGCGGCGCTGCAGCAGTCGATCACCTCCAACTACCCCTCGACCGGCGGCTCCTTTGTCGCGATGAACCCGCAGGATGGCTCGATCTACGCGATGGGCTCACTGCCGACCTATGACCCCAAGATCTTCACCGGCTACCTCTCTCAGGCCGCCTACGACATGCTCAGAAGCCCCGCCGCCCACCAGCCGCTGCTCAACCGGGCGATCGCCGGTGCCGGCCCCACCGGCTCGACCTTCAAGCCGATCACCGCCGCCGCGGCGCTGGAGTCCGGTGCCTGGACGGTGGGCCAGACCTACGACGACACCGGTTCCTTCCCGTTGCAGCCGGGCGTGAACATCTTCAACGCCGGCCACGCCGTTAACGGCCTGCTCGACCTCCGCAGTGCGATCCGCGTCTCCTCCGACACCTTCTTCTACAACCTCGGCGCCCACACCAACGTCGCCAACCCGCTGGCCACGCCGCAGGGTGGCCCGCTGCAGCTCTGGGCGCGCCGCTTCGGGATCGGTCAGCGGACCGGGATCGACGTCCCCGGCGAGTCGACCGGCACGCTCCCCTCGCCGGCCTATCGGGCGAGTCGTAACCGGCTGGAGGCCCAGTGCGACACCGCGACGGGTCCGTACACGGGCAAGCCCAAGCATTCCCCGGGCGGGTGCCTGATCGCCGACGGTTATAACCGCCCGTGGTCGATCGGCGACAACGTCAACCTCGCCGTCGGCCAGGGCGACGTGCAGGCGACGCCGCTGCAGCTCGCCGTCGCCTACGCCGCGTTGGCTAACGGCGGCACGATCGTCCGGCCCCATGTCGGGGAGTCGATCCAGAACCAGGACGGGACGGTCCTGCAGAGCATCAGCCCGCGCGCCCCGAGCCACATCGCAATCAACCCGCTGTACCTGGAGACGATCCGCCAGGGCCTGCGCGACGCCGCCTCGCAGCCCGGCGGGACCTCGGCGGCGGTGTTCGCCAAGTTCCCCGAGCCGGTGTACGGCAAGACCGGCACCGCTCAGCAGAACGGCCAGGCCGACACCTCCTGGTACGCGTGCTTCGTGCCCGCCTCGGTGACGACCAAGCCGATCGTCGTGATCGTGCACGTCGAGCAGGGCGGGTTCGGCGCGGTTGCCGCGGCGCCGGTGGCGCGCGAGATCCTCAACCAGTGGTTCTTCGGCAAGCCCGGCCCGTACGTAGCGGGGACCTCCCAGACACGATGAGCAGCACGGTCATCCAGCCCGGGGAGGAGGTCCAGGCGACCAGGCGCCCGCGGATGATGTTGCGCCTGGACCCGCTGCTGCTGCTCGCCGCCGTCGGGCTGGTCAGCTGCTCGGTCCTCACCCTCCACAGCGCGATCCACGACACCGGTCTCGCCGACCGCCAGGCGATCTACGCCGGCCTGGGCCTGATCATCGTGCTTGTCCTCAGCCGGCTGGACTATTCGCGGCTGCGCGAATACAAGCTCGGGCTGTTCGGGGTGATGATCGCGCTCAACCTCGTCGTCTACGGCATGCCCCGGATCCAGGGTGCCCACCGGTGGATTCCGCTGGGGATCATGCAGTTCCAGAGCTCGGAGTTCGGCAAGATCCTTGTCATCGTCGCCCTGTCGGCGTTCGCCGTGGACCGGGCCCGGCGCCTGGACGAGCGGCGCACGACGGCCCGGATCATGCTGCTGGCCCTGGTGGCGGCGATGTTCGTGATCCCCCAGCCCGACCTCGGCACGGGGATGGTCTACGTGGCCATCGGGTTCAGCGTGCTGTTCTTCGCCGGCACGTCCTGGAAGCACCTGACCAGTCTGGTGCTCCTGTTCGCCGCCGCGCTGACCTTCGCGCTCGTGGTCGGCCCGGCGCTCGGCGTCCACCCCCTGAGTCACTATCAGGAGCAGCGCCTGTTCGGCTTCCTCCACCCCTCCTCAGACCCGCAGGGGGCGACCTACAACATCCACCAATCGTTGATCGCGATCGGGTCGGGCGAGAAGACCGGCCGCGGCATCCACGCCACCCAGACCACTCAAGGCTTTCTCTCGGCCAACGACACCGATTTCGTGTTCGCCGCGGTCGGGGAGACCTACGGGTTCGTCGGCGGGGCGATCCTGCTCTCGCTCTACGCGCTGCTCATCTGGCGCACGTTGCGCATCCTCACGATGGCCAAGAACCTGTTTGGCAGCCTGATCGCCGGCGGCATCCTCGCCATGCTCATGTTCCAGGTCTTCGTGAACGTCGGCATGACCATCGGGATCATGCCCGTCACCGGGGTTCCCCTGCCGTTGATGAGCTACGGGGGGTCCTCGGTGATCGTCACCTTCATCGCCGTCGGCCTGCTGCAGTCGATCTACGTCCAGGCGCGGATCGCCACCGCGGGCAAGGGCCGCGCGCTACTTTCTTAACCGACGCTGCGCGCGATCCTCCGCGCGCGGCCCACCACTTTCAAAGGAAAAAAATTGAAGAAGCAAGTGCTGGTCAGCGTTGATCGCGGAGAGACTCGCGTTGCGCTGCTTGAGGCAACGGGCTCGGTCACGCCGCGCACGCCCGTCCCAAGCTCATCCCGGCGGCGTCGCAAGCCCGCCGGGCGCAGCGCCGAGTATCACGTCGCCGAGCTCTACCTTGAGCGCCGCGGCAACCGCTCGATCGTCGGCAACATCTACAAGGGCCGCGTCGACAACGTGCTCGCCGGGCTGGAGGCGGCGTTCGTCGACATCGGCCTGGAGAAGAACGGCTTCCTGCACGTCGACGAGATCGTGCTCCCCGGTGTCGAGGCCCCGCGCCGGGGGCGTGGATCGGGCCGCGACGGGCGACAGATCACAGACATGATCAAGCCCGGTCAGGAGATCGTCGTCCAGGTCGTCAAGGACCCCCTGAAGACCAAGGGCGCCCGGCTCTCCATGGATCTCACGATCGCCGGGCGCTACATGGTCTACGCGCCCTACGGCGAGGGCGTCGGCGTCTCCCGGCGCCTGGACGACAACGAGCGCGAGCGCCTGCGCAAGGAGGCCGCCAAGCTCGATCTCAAGGGCGCCGGCGCGATCATCCGCACCTCGGCCCTGGGCGCCAAGCGCGCCGATCTGGAGCGCGAGCTGCTCTACCTGTTCAAGCTCGGCGAGGTGCTTTCCAAGCGCGTGGAGGAGACCGCCGCCCCGGCCCTGGTCTTCCAGGAGGCCGATCTCTCGGTCCGCGTCGTGCGCGACATCTTCTCAGCCGAGTTCGAACGTGCGGTGGTCGACGACCCCAAGCAGCACCGGCGGCTGACCTCGTTCTTCTCGCGCACCGCCCCCGAGCTGGTGGACCAGGTCGAGCTGTGGGAGGAGGAGACTCCGCTGCTGCAGGCCTTCGGCGTCGAGGACGTGCTCGCCTCGACGCTCTCGCGCCGGGTCGATCTGCCCTCCGGCGGCTACCTGATCATCGACTACGCCGAGGCGCTGACGGTGATCGACGTCAACTCCGGCTCGTTCATCGGCCGCGGCAAGGGCGCGCGTTTGGAGGACACGATCACCAAGACCAACCTCGAAGCCGCCGACGAGGTCGTGCGCCAGCTGCGCCTGCGTGACATCGGCGGGATCATCGTCATCGACTTCATCGACATGGCGCGGGCCCGCAACCGCGAAGCGGTGCTCAAGGTCCTGCGCAAGGCGCTGGACGAGGACCGCACCAAGACCTTCGTCGTCGAGATCTCGCCGCTTGGGCTGGTCGAGATGACGCGCCAGAACGTGACCGAAGGCGTCCGGGAGATCATGACCCGGCCGTGCCCAACCTGCGACGGCGAAGGGGTGATCCGCTCCGAGGAGACGATCGCGATCGCGTTTGAGCGCCGGATGCGCGACCTCGCCAAGGGGACCCAGTCCGAGGCGGTCCTGATCCAGATGAACCCCCGGGTCA
>JALYZB010000262.1 GCA_030945945.1 Actinomycetota bacterium
TCGTACCTGGCCTTCTACGGAGCGCTGGAGATCGGTCCGATCTCGGTGCTCAGCCCGATCATCTCGGGCTACGCCGCGGTGACCGTGCTGCTCGCGGTCACCGTGTCAGGCAACCAGCTCTCGGGGCCCCAGGGGGTCGCGGTCGGGGTCACGCTCACCGGCGCGATGATGGCGTCGGCGGACGTTCGCGAGGTCGCGCGGGCCACGCTCGAGCGGCGCGCCGTCCTTGGGTTCGTGCTCGCGCTGGCGGCGATGGCGTTGTTGGGCGCCTTCGTCTTCGGCGTCTCGTACTACCGCCCGCAGCTCGGCTGGCTGGCGCCGATCTTTCTCGCCCGCGGCTTCGCCGCGCTGTTCGTGCTCGGCCACATGCTGGTGGCCGGTGGCCGACAGCCGGCCGCTGACGCAGTTCGATCGCGGCGCCGCAGCGGAAAGCTGGTCGCGGTGATGATGCTCCTCGCGCTGCTGGACACGGGCGGCTATGCGTGCTTTAACCTCGGTGCGGGCCACGCTGGTACTGCGATCGTCGCCGCCGCGTCAGCACCCTACGCGATCGTGCCGATCGCGATGGGAGTGACGCTGCTCGGCGAGCGCCCGACGCGAGCTCAGTGGCTGGGTGTCGCAATCGTGATCGCGGGCGTGGTGATGCTCGGCGTGGTCGCCTGACACCGCTCGCTACGGCCGGCTGGTGACCGCGTTGCGGGCTTCGAGGGCCCCTGCCGGACGGTCGGTGATCAGCGCTGCGACGCGCGGGTCGGCGCACAGCGTGCGCATCGCCCGCCGGTCGTTGACCGTCCACACGTAACTCTCCAGCCCACGGTCGGCCGTCCAGGCCAGCAGCCCGCCGCGGGCCAGGCTCGCGTGGGGGGCCACGAAGCTGGCCTGGGTCGCGTCCAGCCGGCGCTCCAGGTGCCGGGCTCGCCGCCCGGCCCCGATCAGCAGCCCGGTGCGGGTTTCCGGCGCCAGCGCGCGGACCGCGGCCAGCGCGCCGTCCACGAACGACGTGATGACATACCCGGTGCTCGGCAGGTGGCGGGCGAGCACATCCAGCACCGCGGGCACGGCGGCATCGACCTTGAGCTCGACGTCAAGGGCGATACGTCCCGCCGCCCGCTGCACCATCGCGTCGAGCTCGGGCGCTTGGCCGGGGGGCAGCCGGCTCTGGAGTTCGGCGAGCGTCAGGCCCGAGACGAGCGCGCCGACCCCGCCGCCGGCCCGCGCGTCGTGGATGACCGCGAGCCGGCGGTCGCGCGTCACCCGCACGTCGAGCTCGACCATGTCGCAGCCCAGCTCGATCGCCGTCTCCAGCGCAGCCAGCGAGTTCTGAGGCGCGACCCCCCAGGCTCCACGGTGGGCGACGACGAGCGGGCGGCGGCCGGTCACTAGGTGGTCATGCCGGTGAATTGACCGCCGGTGATGTTCAGCACCTGACCGTGCACGTAGTTGGCCCACGGCGAGCAGAGGAAGAAGACACCGCCGGCCGCCTCCTGCGGAGTGCCCGGGCGACCGAGCGGAATCAGCATCGCGGCCATTCCCCGCAGCTGATCGGGGATCCCGAGCTGCACCTTCTCGCCCCCGATCTCCATCGTGTTGTCGTCGGCCTTGGTGGCGGTCAGGCGGGTCTCGATGTAGCCGAAGGCGACCGCGTTGACGTTGATCTTGAACTGGCCCCACTCCTTGGCCAGCGTCTTGGTCAGACCGACGACGGCCGACTTGCCGGCCGAGTAGTTGGCCTGACCGGCGTTGCCCATGGTGCCCGAGATCGAGGAGACGTTGACGATCTTGCGAAACACCTCGCGGCCCTCCTCGCGCTCGACCTTGGCCGGCTCGCGCATGTGGGGCGCAACCGCGCGGCACATCCGGAAGGGGGCAACGGTGTGGATGTCGAGCATGCGCTGAAACCATTCGTCGCTCATCTTGTGAATCGGGGCGTCGAGCGTGTATCCGGCGTTGTTGACCAGGATGTCGATCCGGCCCCACTTGTCGATCGCCGTCTTGACCAGCTCATCCGGGACGCCGGGCTGGGTCAGGTCACCGGCGAACACGAGCGTGTCACCGGCGATCTCCGCGGCGGTCTGCTGGGCCACGTCACCGTCGAGGTCGTTGATGAGGACCTTCGCGCCCTGGCTGGAGAGCAGCTCGGCCGTGGCCCGGCCGATGCCACGGGCCGATCCGGTGACGATCGCGACCTTGCCGTCGAGGACTGACATGTGAGTACCGCTTTCTCTCGCTGATGGTTTTCGGGTGCCGCGGACCTCGGCGTCACAGCCGGCACGGTGATCGGGCTGCATTCTGCCAATGCCGGTAGGCTCCGGGCGATGGACGCCAACGTATGGCTCGCCGATTACGCGCAGCGGCTCGGGATCGCGCCTGCGACCGAGGCGGAGGTCGAGCAGCTGCTCGCGCTCGCCGGCGTCGCCGCCCACGCTTCGGAGCGAATTGCGGCCCCGGTTGCCTGCTGGCTGACCGCCCGGGCCCAGATCGAGCCGTCCGCTGCGCTGGCCATCGCTCAGCAGGTCACCGATACCTGACCGGGGTGCTCGTGAGCACGAGATCGTCGTCTACGGAGATGCCGCGTTTGGGCGGCCGGGGGCTCCCGCGGCCGGGGCGGGACGGGTAGGGTGAGACCGTGGGCCTAACCGCAGCCGAGGCGGTCGACACGACTACCGAGGTCTTCGGGTCCCACCCGGGATTTCGTGCCCGGCACGCCAAAGGGGTCGTCGCGACCGCGGTGTTCCATCCCGCCGCCGAGGGCGCCACGCTCTCGTGGGCTGCCCATCGCCAGGGGGCCGACGTGCCCGCCACCGCGCGCTCCTCCAGCGGTTCGGGCCACCCTTGCCACCCTTGCCACCCTCGCCACCCCGACTGCGCCCCCGACCCCCGGGGTCTGGCGGTCGAGCTCTACCTGCCCGACCGCCATCACCCCAAGGCACTGCGCGTGCTGCCCCGCTGGTGCTGGTGTTAGTGGCGTCACCGCTGGTGGCCCTGCACGCCTACCGGTGGACCGACGCCGAGCGGGCCAGCCGATTCGTGCGCGTGACCCTGCGACCCGCGGCGACGGTCGCGCGCCTGAAGCCCTGGGAGGCGCGCCGGCGCGGTGCGGACTATCCGAAGCGTGAGATCGCCGATCGGCTGGCGGCCGGGCCGGTGCTGTTCTCGATCGAGGCCCAGATCGCCAACTCGGGCGACCGCACCGATGACTCGAGCGCCGCCTGGCCGACGTCTCGGCGCCGGGTGACCACGCCATGAGTGGCTGGACCGCCGGCCAGATCCCTGACCAGACCGGCCGGACCGCCGTCGTCACCGGGGCCAACAGCGGCCTTGGCCTGATCACCGCGCGGGAGCTCGCGCGAGCCGGGGCGACGGTCGTGCTCGCCTGCCGCAATCTCGAGAAGGGCGAGCGGGCGCTGGCCGAGGTCCGTGGCGTCGCGCGTACCGGGGCCCCGCCGCGACTGGAGTCGCTCGATCTCTCTGACCTCGGCTCGGTCGCCGGTTTCGCCGCCCGTCTCGGCGAGCAGCAGGCCGATCTGGATCTGCTGATCAACAACGCCGGCGTGATGGCCCCGCCGCGACGGCTGACCACCGACGGCTTCGAGAGTCAGTTCGGGACCAACCACCTCGGGCACTTCGCGCTCACTGGACGCCTGCTCGAACTTCTCAGCGCCGCCTCCGCCCCGCGCGTGGTCACGGTCTCGAGCCTCGCCCACCGGATGGGGACGCTGAAGTTCGCCGATCTGCAGCGCGAGCACCGCTACAACAACTGGCTGGCCTACGGGCAGTCAAAGCTCGCCAACCTGATGTTCGCGCTCGAGCTCGGCCGCCGTGCCGTGTCCGCCGGCAGCCCGCTTGAGAGCATGGCCGCGCACCCGGGGTACTCGGCCACCAACCTGCAAACCGCAGGGCCCAGCCGGTTCTACGAGAAGTGGTTCGGGGTCCTCGGCAACCTCCTGTTCGCTCAGAGCGCCGAGCGCGGCGCACTGCCGACCCTGTACGCCGCCACGGTGCCCGACCTGCCCAGCGGGACGTTCGTCGGTCCCGACGGGCTCGGGGAGTCCCGCGGCGCTCCGCACATCGTCAGCGGGGCCGGGAAGGCCTATGACGAGGCCGCCGCCGCCCGACTGTGGGACGTGTCGGCGCAGTTGACCGGGGTGAGCTTTAACTTCCCGGCCATCGCCGCGGCGTGACCGACCTGCGGACCGACGGCGCGGCCGCGCTGGAGTGGGCGGCGTCCTATCTGGAGCGGGTCGGCGAGCTGCCGGTGCTCGCCCCGGTCGCACCCGGAGACGTCACCGCCCGCCTGCCCTCGCAGGCACCCGAGGAGGCCGAGCCGTTCTCCGCGGTGCTGCGCGACCTTGACGAGATCCTGCTGCCCGGCGTCACCCACTGGCAGCATCCCCGCTACTTCGCCTACTTCGCCACCAGTTCGGCCGCCCCCGGGATCCTCGCCGAGATGCTGACCGCGACACTCAACTCGGTCGCGATCCTGTGGCGCACCGCACCGGCGGCGACCGAGCTCGAGGGTGTGGTGCTGCGCTGGGTCGCGCAGCTGCTCGGACTGCCCGAATGGTGGCACGGTCACATCGAGGACAGCGCATCGACCTCGACCCTGGCCGCGCTGATCGCCGCCCGTGAGGCGACCGGGCGCACCGTGGTTGTCTGCTCGGACCAGGCCCACTCCTCGGTGGCCAAGGCCGTCCGGATGCTCGGCTTGACGCTGCGTGAGATCGAGTCTGATCAGCAATCCCGCCTTGAGGTTTCCGGGTTGGGGGACCTGTCCGACGTGGCGGCGGTGGTGGCGACGGTGGGGACGACGGCGAGCACCGCCGTGGACCCCGTCCCGGCGATCGCCGACGCCTGCGCCGCGAGCGGAAGCTGGCTACATGTCGATGCCGCCTACGCGGGCTCGGCGATGGTCTGCCCGGAGCTGCGGTGGGCGTTTGCGGGCGTACAGCGCGCCGACTCGCTGGTCGTCAACGCCCACAAGTGGATGCTCACCCCGATGGACTGCTCGCTGCTGTTCAGCGCGCGGCCGCAGGCGCTGCGGGCTGCGTTCAGCCTGACCCCGGAGTACCTGCGCACCCCCGACGCCGAGGACGCATTGTCGCTCAGTGAGTACGGGCCAGCGCTCGGCCGGCGCTTTCGCGCCCTGAAGCTGTGGGCGGTGCTGCGCTGCTACGGCCGTTCGGGCCTGCAGGACCACATCCGCCGCGGCGTCTCGCTGGCGGCGTCGTTTGAGCAGTGGGTCGCGGCCGATCCTGACTGGGAGCTCTGCGCCGTGCGGAATTTCTCCGTGGTCTGCTTTCGGTTGCGCGGCTCCGACGAGCGCAACGCAGCGCTGCTGGCGGCGGTCAACGCCGGCGGCGAGATCTTCATGTCACACGCGGTGCTGCGGGGCGTGTACGTGCTGCGGCTCGCCGTCGGGCAGGCGAGCACGACGGCTGCCGACGTGGCCCGGGCCTGGGACGTGCTGCAGGCGACGGCAGCGGAATTGGCACAGAGTTGACACCCCACTCGGGGGTCCGCGGTGACAGGGTTGGGGGGTGCCGTCGTCCCACTCTGATGCAAAAAGTGCCGCTGGAGCTCACATTCTGTATCCGCGTGGCCTCGCCGAGCTCGCGGGGCGGCAGTTCGGGGTCGTGTCAACGGGCCAGCTGCGTGACCTGGGCCTGACTCAGGGGCAGATCCGGGGCCGCGTCACCGCGGGTCTGCTGCATCGTGTCCACCACGACGTCTTCGCCGTCGGTCACCGCCGGATCGTGGCTCACGCCCGGCTGATCGCAGCGCTGCTGACCTGCGGACCGACTTCCTCAGCCATCGCACCGCGGCTGCCATCTGGGGACTGCGCGAGCTCAATCCCCGCGCCATCGATGCGACGGTCATGGCGACGCGGACGCCGCCGCGGGACGGGCTCTTGACGCATCGCACCAACAAAACCACGGACATCACCACCCGCAACGGCCTGCGGGTGAGCACGGTCCCGCGGCTGCTGCTCGAGCTCGCCTCGCGCGAACGCCCGGCAGAGCTGGACCGGCTGATCACCGAGGGGATCCGCAAGCAGGTCCTCGATGTGACCGAGATGGAGGACGCGCTGCACCGTCACGCCCGCTCGCCCGGTCTGGGTGCCCTCACGCAGGCGCTGCGCGCCTACCGACCGACGACCAAGCGCGCGTCGAACCTGGAGATCGCCTTCGACGCGCTGATCGCCGACACCGACGTCCCGTCGCCGCTGCGCAACGTGATTGTCGAAGGCTGGGAGCTTGATTGCTACTGGCCCCACGTCCGACTCGCGGTCGAGCTCGATGGCCGCCCCTACCACTTGGCGGTCCGCGACCTGGAGAAGGACCGTTACAAGGACGGAAAGCTGATGCTGCTCGGGATCCGGGTCCTGCGGATCACCGATCGCCGGCTTGAGCTCGAGCCGGCCGCGGTGCTGCGCGACGTCCGGGCTTTGACGACGAGGGCTACTTAAGCTCGGACGAGCTCTTGCCGAGGAGCAGCCGGGCGACGATCAGCAGCTGGATCTGCTGAGTGCCCTCGAACAGGTCCAGGATCTTGGCGTCCCGGGCCCATTTCTCCAGCAGTTCACCCTCGCCCAAGCCGGCGGCGCCGCACAGGGCGACACAGCGCAGCGCCACATCGGTGCCCATCCGGCCAGCCTTGGCCTTGGCCATCGAGGCCTGCAGCGAGTTCGGCTTGCGGTTGTCGGCCATCCAGGCCGCCTGCAGGGTGAGCAGGCGCGCTGACTCCCAGTCGGCCTCCATCGCGATGAACTCCGCCGCGGCCGCGCTCTGCAGCTGCGGGGGCACGTCGTAGTCGATCTGGATTCCGGCCGCCTCGAGGTGCTCGCGGGTGTGCTCCAGGCACGCCCGGGCGACGCCGACGGCCATCCCGGCCACCAACGGACGGGTGTTGTCGAAGGTCTGCATGACCCCGCCAAAGCCCTTCTGGCCGTCCACCTCGGCGCTGCCGAGCAGGTTCTCCTTGGGGACGCGACAGTCCTGCAGGAAGAAGTTGGCGGTGTCCGAGGCGCGAATGCCGAGCTTATGCTCGAGCCGGTCCAGCTTGAGACCGGGGTTGTCGCGTTCGACGACGAAAGACTTGATCGCCGCTCGGCCCGCGCAGCGGTCCACCGTGGCCCATACCACGATCAGCTCGGCGCGGTCACCGGAGGTGACGTAGATCTTCTCGCCGTTGAGTACGTAGTCATCACCGTCGAGCCTGGCGGTGGTGCGGATCGACGCCGAATCGGAGCCGGCCTCGGGCTCGGTGATCGCCATCGCGGCCCATTTGCCGCCGAAGCGCTCGAGCTGCTCGGCGTTGGCGACCGCCGCGATCGCGGCTTGGCCGAGACCCTGGCGGGGCATGGCCAGCAGCAGGCCGACGTCGCCCCAGCAGAGCTCGATCAGGCCGAGCAGGCTGGCCAGGTTGGCGCCGTTGCGGTTGCCGGTCTCCTTTTTGGCCGAGCCGTTTGCGCCGCCGCCGACGGTGCCCGCGCCGGCGCCGCCGAGCGAGCCGGACTCGTTCATGCCGTCGATCACTGCCGCCAGCATGTCCAGTTCCTTGGGGTGCTCGTGCTCGGCGGTGTCGTACTTGCGCGAGTTGGGACGGAAGATCTCGGTCGCGACCTGGTGAGACTTGCTGACCAGCCCGCTGAATTTCCTGGGGATCTCAAGGTTGATCATGAGTGCGCCGTCCGATGACCGGTGTGCAGGGAGCCCGAGACCGCGATACATGCGCAGTGATCATCGGATGGCGCACTAGACGAGCAGAGCTCCCTCGATCAGCCCGGCAGCGCGCAGGTCTCGGTACCAGCGCTCGACCGGGTGCTCCTTGGTGAACCCGTGCCCGCCGAGCATTTGGACGGCGTCGGAGCCGATCGCCATGCCCTTGTCGGTGCACAACCGGCGGGCGAGCGCGACCTCGCGACTGAACGACAACCCCTGGTCGACGCGGCCGGCGGCACGGTAGGTGGCCAGCCGCAGGCCCTCGAGCTCGATCGCCATGTTGGCGACGGTGAAGGCCACGGCCTGGCGGTTGGAGATCGACTCGCCGAACGCCTTGCGGTCCTTGACGTAGTCGGCGACGTAGTCGAGCGCGGCCTTGCCGGTGCCGACGGCCAGCGCGCACCAACCCAGGCGGCCGAGTGCCACGCACTCGGCATATATCTCGAGCTCGGCGCCACCGAGCAGCGCGGTGGCGGGCAGCTTGACGTCGTCGAGAATGAGACGGCCGGTGGCTGACGCGCGGATGCCCATGCCGGGATCGGGCTCAATGCTGATCCCGCCCGACCCGGACTCGACGATGAACAGCGAGGGGCCCTTACCGGCCAGCGCGGCGGCGACGATGAACAGCTCTCCGTCGCCGGCCCGGGGAACGAGCGCCTTGATGCCGTTCAGCGCGTAGCCGCCGCCGGCGAGCCGAGCCGTGGTCTGCAGCGCAAAGGGGTTAAACAGCGGCTGGGGCTCCATGATCGCCAGCGCCGCCGCGGGGATGCTGTCGCCGACGAACTCGGGCAGATAGGTCGCCTGCTGTTGGGCGTCACCCCACAGCCCGAGCGCTGTGGAGACGGCGGCCGGGGCCAGGCATGCCGCAGCGATCCCCATGTCACCCTGCGCGAGCGCCTCGCTCATCAGCACGGTGGTGGCCGCAGAGCGCTGCGGCACGGCGCCGCCGAGCTCCTCGGGGACAGCGACCATGGTCAGGCCGAGTTCGCCGGCCTGGGTGAGCAGGTTCTCGGGAGTCGCACAGGCCGCGTCGGCCTCCGCGGCGGCGGGGCGGATCCGCGTCAGGGCGAACACACGGGTGGAGTCGCGCAGCATCTGCTGCTCGTCAGAAGGCTCGAGATCGAAGAGCTCCGCGGGCGCTGTGCGCGGCTGGCGAGCGGGGCGCGAAAGCCGCTGAGCGGCGGCGAAGGTGCGCCCGGCCCGGGCGGCGGTGCGCCCGGTCGTCCTGCTAGCGCCGTGCAGCAGGCGCACGGCCGGTCCGCGGAGACCGAGCCGGTCGATGGCCGAGGATGAGGCGACCAGGTTGATCGCGCGCAGGCCGATGGCGATGCTGCGTTCGGCGATCTTGATGTCGTCGGGCATCGGGTTGGACCTTATTACGATCTGCTGAGACCTCCTCTTATGTAGTGCTGAACGTGGCCGTTCAGTGAAGAGGGGGAACGCCATCTTATGAAGTTCTTACGGCCCGGGCATCATGTTGATGGCCGCGCAGGCACTCTTACCGGATTATGAGCGTTCGCTTACAGAGAGCAGACGAGTCGCCACCTACGCTGGCGTGATGCCGAGCGTGGCGTCGCCGCAACGGAGGAGTCGGAGGGCGAGGGCGGGACATCCCGCGTCCCGTTCCGCCTACCGTCACCTTGCGGCGCCAATCGGCAGCGGCGATGTGCGCCTCGCCGTGTGCGGGCGAGGAGACTCCCCGCACGCCGCGGTTCCGGCGGCGGCCCGGGCTGTGACTCC
>JALYZB010000465.1 GCA_030945945.1 Actinomycetota bacterium
GCCGCGCGCCGCGGCGAGGTCGGTCATCGCGATCGTGCCGGATGCGGCGAGGTTGTCGGCGCCGGTCACCACCTCGGCCACGGCGTCGGCGTCGAGCACGTCGGGCTGCCGGTACTCGGTCATGCGCTGGCCGGCTGCGATGGGGTCGAATGGGCTGCGGGCCATCGCCCGGATGCGTCCGACGTCGCGGCTGCGCTCCAGCGCTCGCAGCAGCGAACGGCCGATGTCACCGGTCGGTCCGGTGACCGCGACGGTCAGGCCGCGGGGCACGGGGTCAGGCCGCGGGGCACGGGGTCAGGCCGCGTACCCGGGCTCGCCGGGCAGGACGATCCGGGCCTGCTCGCCAGAGCCGACCACGCGCGGCTGGACCGGCTCGACGGTTCGCGTGCGGGCATGGTCCAGCAGCTCCCGGGCGGTGGCGAAGCCCGCCAGCTGCTCGAGGTGCTTGATGGTCGGGAAGACGAGCAGGATCTCGCCCGCCTGGGCCGCGGACAGCGCGGCCGCGGGCGCGTACCAGCGCGCGTCGACCACTTCCTCACCGTCGATCACCGGCTCGGCGCCGTCCGGGAGGCGGGCGAGGAAGAACCAAGTGTCGTAGCGGATCTTCACCTCCTTGGGGGTGATCCAGCGCGAGAAGGTGATGAGCTCCTGAGGCCCGTCCAGCCGAATCCCGGCCTCTTCGGCGAGCTCACGGATGCCGGCCGCGCGCAGCGCCGCCTCACCTTCGCCGTCCTGCGGCGATACGGCGCCGCCGGGGAACACCCAGGCACCCCCCATGAAGCGCGCGTGGGGGGTGCGTCGGGCGAGCAGAACCTCGAGGCCGTCGTCCTCTCCGCGCAGGACGATCACCGTGGCGGCGATCCGCGGAACGGTCGCCGGCCCGCGGTGCAGCTCGGCTCCGGGCTCCGGGTGGGCGTTCACGGTCGCGACCCTATCGGGACTGGCGGGTCGCTACGCTTGCGCGGGTGAGATACATGTGCGAATCCTGTGGGTTCATCTATGACCCCGCCGAAGGCGACCCCGACGGTGGCATCCCCGCCGGGACCGAGTTTGCCGACATCCCGGACACGTGGTTCTGTCCGGTCTGCGGCGCGCGCAAGCGCGACTTCACCGCCTACGAAGACTGAAGGCTCTGGCCGGCGAGCGCGCCCACCGCGGGCGTGCCCGTGACCTCGGTGATTGCGTCAGCGGTGATCGTCACCAGCCGCTGCAGCTCTGGCTCGGCCATCGCCGGGGCGGGCATGAGCACGATCACGTCACCGAGCGGGCGCACGATTGCGCCGCGCTGCCGAGCGGCGAGCGACACCTGTTGCCCGAGCCGCTGCGCGGGGTCGGCGGCGGCGAGCTCGATGCCGACCATGAGGCCACACTGGCGGACCTCGGCCACGCCCGGCAGCCCAGCGACGTGCTCGCTCAGCGCACGCTCCAACGCGCCGATCTTCGCGGGCAGCCGCTCGAGCGTCCGCTCGGCATCGAACGTTTCCAGCGTGGCGATCGCCGCCGCACAGGCGAGCGGGTTGCCGGTGAACGTGTGGCCGTGAAAGAAGGTCCGGAACTCGTCAAAACGACCGAGGAAGCCCTCATAGACACGCGGCGTGGCCAGCGTCGCGGCGAGCGGTAGGTAGCCCCCGGTGAGGCCCTTGGCCACGCACATGAGATCGGGAGCGACATCCTCGTGCTCGCAGGCGAACATCCGCCCGGTGCGCCCGAAGCCGGTCGCGACCTCGTCGCAGATGAGCAGGATCCCGTGGCGGTCACACAGCTCGCGGACCCGGCGCAGGTAGCCGGGAGGCTGCATGAGCATGCCGGCCGCGCCCTGCACGAGGGGCTCGACGATGACCGCCGCCACCTCCTCGCCGTGTTCGGCGAGCAGCGCCGCGAGATGATCCGCGTCCCCGGCGCGGGCCTGCAGAGCATCGAACAGCAGCGGCCGGTACAGGGAGTGAAAGAGATCGATGCCTCCGACCGAGACCGCCCCGATGGTGTCCCCGTGGTAGGCGTCCTGAAGGCAGACGAAGCGGCTGCGCTGGGTCTCGCCGCGCTGGGCCCACCACTGGAAGGCCATCTTGATCGCGACCTCGACCGCGGTCGAGCCGCTGTCGGAATAGAACACGCGCTCGAGGTCTCCGGGGGCGATCGCCGCCAGCCGCTCGGCGAGCACGATCGCGGGCTCATGGGCGAGGCCGAGCATCGTCGAATGCGCGACCCGATCCAGCTGGGCGCGGACGGCGGCGTCGATTGCGGGATGGCGGTGGCCGTGGACGTTGCACCACAGCGACGAGACGCCGTCGATGTACGCGGTGCCCTCGCGGTCATAGAGCGTCGTGCCCTGGCCGTGATCGATGATCAGCGGGGTCTCGTCCTCGCACCAGCCCTGTTGTTGAGTGAACGGGTGCCAGACGTGGCGGCGGTCGGCGGCGATTAGGTCAGAGGTGGAGCGCATGATCGTCACACTAGCCCCGGCGCCGGTCGGAATCCGGGGTCGCTCAGGCCAGCCAGCGGGCCAGCGGGAGCGACCCCGCGGCGGCGCCGAGCGCGGCTGCGGTTGGGCTCGAGATCCAGCCCAGCGTGCCGACCTCGATCGCCCCGAGCCGCTCGATCGTCTCCCGGTTGGAGAGCTCGATCGCGTCCGGGCGTTCGGGCCACGGCGTGAGCACGACGCCCCGCACCTCCAGCCCGGCCGCCCGCGCTGACTCGAGCGTGAGCAGTGTGTGGTTGATCGTGCCCAGGCCGGGATGGGCGGCGACGATCAGCGGCAGGCCGGTCCCGCGGGCGAGATCGCGCACGTCGACACCCTCCCCGAGCGGCACGCGCAGGCCGCCGACCCCCTCGACGATCAGCGTCGTGCCGGGCGTGGCCGCTGCGGCGATCCCGGCCAGGACCTGCTCCAGCACGATCGGCCGGTTCGCCAGCTGCGCGGCGAGATGCGGCGAGACCGCGGGGCCGTAGCCGGTCAGCACCACCTCGTCGGCGTCACGGCCGGTGACCGCGGCCAGCAGCTCGTGGTCACGCGGCCAGTCGCCCGGCGGCGGGCCGTCCAGCCCGGTGATGATCGGCTTCAGCGCCCGGACGGCAATGCGCCTGCTGACCAGTGCGGCGGCGATCGCCGCGCTGAGCACGGTCTTGCCCACCCCCGTACCGGTCCCGGTGACCAGGCAGCCGCGCATGCGTGCGTCGCTCGTCAGGCCGGTGGGGTCAGGCCGCGCGACGGACCCGACCGGGGGCCTCGAAGTCGAACAC
>JALYZB010000497.1 GCA_030945945.1 Actinomycetota bacterium
CCCGCGCCGCGGCCGACGCCGCGAGCGAGCTCGCCGAGCGTCTGGGCGATCCCGAGCTGCTGGCGATGGCCGCCCACGATCGCGGTCAGGTGGCGCTGGTCGGCGGAGATTTCGCCGGGGCGGCGCAGCTGCTGCGGGCGGCGCTGTGCGGCACCGCGATGATCAGCCGTCCACTCACCCGCCTGGCGCGAGCCGAGGCGCTGGCCCGGGCCGGCCGGCCGGAGGAGGCCCAGGCCGAGCTGCGCGAGACCGTCCTCGAGCCGGTGCGGCACAGCGACTTTCCCGAGACGCTCGTGCCGCGGCTCGCCCGCGTGCAGGGGCTGGTGGCGTTGCAGGCCGGCGACCACGCGCTGGCCGTCCGCCGGCTTGAGGAGGCTGCCGCCGGCTGGCGCAGCCAGGTCTCCCGCCTGACCCGCGGTGAGAGCCTGACCGCGGTGCTGACCGATCTCGGGCGCCCGGTCGTCGGGTTGATCGAGCCCGAGCGCGAGCTCGAGCGCGCGCAGCGCGAGCTCGACACGCTCAAGGCCGCCCGACAGGGAGTCCCGCATGCCGTCGTTTCATGACAGCGCCAACGCCCAGGCTCCGCCCGAGGAGGTGTGGAAGCTGCTGTATGACCCGGCCCGGTTCCCTGACTGGTGGGCCGGCGTGGGCACCGTCGACCCGGGCCAGGGTGGCGACGCCTACACCATGTACCCGGAGGGCTACCCCGACTTCCCGATGGCGCAGATGCTCCACACCCAGCGCGAGACTCACCGCGTGACGGTCTCCTGCCTGGTGTCGGAGCTGCACTTCGAGTGGCGCCTGGAGGCGCTGGAGGACGGGGCGAGAACCCGGATCACCGTCGACGTCGAGATCCCCGAGGCCGAGGCCAAGCGGCTCGACGATCAGCGGGAAACGATCCGGGCGTCGCTGGATGCGCTGGCGGCGCTGGCCGGCGGCAGCTGAGCGAGTCTTCGGCCACAGGGGTGGAGCTTTTGCTTTGACGTTCAATTGACGGCTCGGTCACGGGGCCCCGGCGAAGGTGCACAGGTCAAGTTCGATCGGCCCACCGGGCGAAAGGAGTACCACGATGGCCACCACGGCAATCGACGAAAACAAGCTGGAGGCCTTCATGGGCCGGTTCGTGCAGGACCTCGGGGCTGCGCTGAGCGTTGCCACCGTGATGATCGGCGACAAGCTTGGTCTGTACAAGGCGATGGCGGGCGGGGAGCCGGTCGCGCCGGCGGAGCTTGCGCAGCGCACCGGCACCGACGAGCGCTACGTGCGGGAGTGGCTGGCCAGCCAGGCCGCCAGCGGCTACGTCACCTACGACCCCGACAGCGAGCGGTTCGCGCTCCCGCCCGAGCAGGCGCTGGCGCTGGCCCAGGACGACAGCCCGGCGTTCATTCCCGGGGCGTTTCAGCTGGCCGCGGCGCTGATCAAGGACGAGCCGACGATCACCGAGGCGTTTCGCAGCGGCGACGGGGTCGGCTGGCACGAGCATGATCACGACCTGTTCTGCGGTACCGAGCGCTTCTTCCGCCCGGGCTACATCGCCAACCTCGTGTCGGCCTGGATCCCGGCGCTTGACGGCGTCGATCAGAAGCTCCGCGCTGGCGCCCGAGTCGCGGACATCGGCTGCGGTCATGGTGCCTCGACGCTGATCCTGGCCGCGGCGTATCCGCGCTGCGAGATCGTCGGCTTTGACTACCACGTCGAGTCGATCGAGCAGGCGCGGGCCGCGGCACGCGCGGCCGGCGTGGAGGATCGTGTCAACTTCGAGGTCGCGTCGGCCAAGGAGTATCCGGGGTCGGGCTACGACCTGGTGGCGATGTTCGACTGCCTGCACGATATGGGCGACCCGGTGGGCGCGGCCGGCCATGTGCTCGACTCGCTCAATCCTGACGGGACCTGGCTGATCGTCGAGCCGTTCGCCAACGATCGCCTCGAGGACAACCTCAACCCGGTCGGGCGCGTGTTCTACTCGGCATCGACGATGGTCTGCACGCCTGCCTCGCGTGATCAGGAGGTCGGCCTCGCACTCGGCGCCCAGGCCGGCGAGGCCCGGCTGCGCGCGATCGTCACGCAAGGTGGGTTCAGCCGCTTCCGCCGCGCCACGCAGACGCCGTTCAATCTCATCCTCGAGGCCCGTCCGTAATCGCCGCTGGGTCGGGCGCGCCCTTGGAGGCCACCCGACCCGGCCACCTTACCCGTAACGGGCAACCCAATGCTCGTTACCGCTCTCGCCCATCCGACTGTCGTCGTGCGTGACCTGGACCGGCCCGCGCGTTCTACGAGAACATGGCCTCACGGTGACCGCGCAGGTCAGCACCGGCATCTTCATCCGCCGGGGGCGGCACCATCTTTCCCCTCCTGCATCGTGCCGACGCGACCCCGCCCTCGCACGCGGTGCCCCGCGAACCTTTCGTCGGGTCTGGGCACCACTTCGAGTGCTTGCTACGCGGCCGTCTGCAAGCAGGATAGAAAGACGGCGGCAGCGCGAGCGCGTCAAACTCCGTGCTCCTCAGAACGAACCCAGCAGGTCGTCACTGCGCGCCCGTAGTAGCGCGTCACAACGCAGCAGGTGGCGAAGGCGACCGGCTCATGCCCCCGGTTCTCGCCAGAACCGCACCGCGGTGCTTGCAAGCTCGCTGCTAACGCTCGCGGTAACAGCAGAAGTCCGCGACGAACTCGGTCGCGCTACTGCATCCACGAATTTCCATCGCTCTTGTCGCCCTGTTTTCCGCAGTCTGAGACGGCTGCCTCCGGCGGGATTCGGAGGTTCAGGGACCTGTGTACTCGAAGATGACCGTTCGCCCTCAGACCCGCGCCGAGGATGCCCGCGCAATCACGCAGAAGGCGTAGATGAGCACGGTGACGCAGCTGAGCCTTGCCGTGGAGCAGCTGCTGACCAAGCGGCAACTCGCCGAGCACCTCGGCCGCTTGACGCGCTGGATCGAGTTGCGGGTGCGGGAAGGCCTGCCATCGGAGCCGCCGACCAATCGGTTCCCGCGACGGCGGTTCCGGTTGTCCGAGGTGAGCGTGGCTGGCGGCAGGGAAGGCAAGGCCGGCAGCCGCCGCAAGCCCAGCGCATCGCCGAGGAACGCGTGGCAGAGCTAACTGCGACGCTGGAGCAACTGAGGCAGAGGAGCGCGTGATGGCGATCATCAAGCGCGGTGACAAGTACGGCGTCCGGGTATGGGTGGATGGGCGTCACCGTGGCTTGGCACGTTCGCAACGCGGGGAGAAGCGAAGCGCGCCGAGGCGAACGCGCCACCGGTGCAGGTGTTTTGAGGACGAAGCTGCGCAGCCTCGCACGACGGAAATGTCGCAGTTTGCGGGTGGCTCGGGAGGGGTCGGCCGCAAGTCGGCCGCAGATAGTGCCGAAGTCGGCCACAACGGCTCGCATGACGTTGGGTGCGGTGCGCCTCCTGGTCGCCGCTGAAACCCTCGTGCTGGTCGGCTACCGGCCAGCTGGCGGCACCGCTCGGGCCGTGACCCCCTGAACACCTGACGGC
>JALYZB010000001.1 GCA_030945945.1 Actinomycetota bacterium
GGTTGATCAGGGCGAACACGAGCAGCAGCGGAACCGCGTGCTCCCGCGCGCTCGAACGATAACGGTAGAGCGTGGTCCCACGATGCGTCCACACGACCTCCCGCGGCGAGCACCCGATCTGCGCGTCTGGCGTGGTAAGCAGGATATTGGCGAACTCGACCGCCGCCCGCGGTGCCCTCACCAGTTGCTGCAAGGCGTTCACTGCTTCGCCCGGCGCTGATTGGCTGGCTTTCGGGGATTGGCCGGCGCGCGCGAGTCTGCAGGAGCCCGCGGTGTCGGACGTTTGGCGAGCTCTGCTCTTAGCTCCTCCACCTCCTGCAGCACCCGCTCGAGCTTGTCCTCGGTGCGGGCGAGCTGGCGGCTGAGCCTCACGACATCGCGCCTCCCGGCCACCCGCAGGTTGTGCAGCACCAGATCCATCGCGTCCGTGCCAAGCCGCGCCAGTGCGGCCGTATTCTCCGCCAACTGACCCAGCAGGCCGCCGAATCCGCGGGTCCCGACGAGCTGCTCCATCGCCTGCGCGGCGTTGGCCTCGGCCTCGTCATAGCCGTCGGTAACCCGTTTGTCCGCGCTCACGACGCCACCGGTGCCGGCGCGTGCTCTGGCCCGCCGGAGCCGTTCCGGATGATCGCAGCCTGCCCGTGGGCGCCACCGACGCACAGCGTGGCCACCCCGCGGTGGACGCCCGAGCGATTCATCTCATGCAGCTGCCCGGCCTCTATCGGCTCAGCCGGGCAGATGGGGTCCGCCCCAGCGACGATCTCGTCGTAGAAGACGTCCCGCCCTGACGTCATCGGCGTGTCGATCCCCCTGTGGCGCACGACCACGATGCGCCCGATCGTCTTCAGATCGCCCATCGTCGGATCGACCGCCTCCTTGACCGGTGCCGTCTTGCCCTTCCGCCGGGCGCCGTCGACCGTGATCAGCACCTTCGCATGCGAGACCCCCATCCGCTCCCCGACCGCCTCGGATGCAAAGCCACCGAAGACGACGTTATGCGGCGCCCCGATCCGGGCGCATGCGAGCATCGCCGTAACCACTTCGGGGATCATCGGCAGGTAGATCCCGACCACGTCGCCCTTGCCGACGCCGAGCTCCTTCAGCGCGTTGGCGAACTGTTGCACCTGGCGGTGCAGCTCGCCATACGTGATCGGACGCTGCTCGCCCTCCTCGCCCGCCCAGTAAAAGGCGACGCGGTCGGCGTGACCGGCCTCGACGTGGCGGTCCAGGCAGTTGTAGGAGAGGTTCATCTTGCCGTCGGTGAACCACCTGTAGAACGGCGGATTGGACTCATCGAGGACCGTCGTGAACGGCACATCCCAGTGCTGCGCTGGGGCCTGCTCGGCCCAGAAGGCCTCCGGATCGACCTCAGGCCGCGTGTGAAGCGGCGCGTCCTTTGAACCACTCGTGCCCACCAACCCGCGCGGCGGTGCGATGCGCTCCTGGTGCAACAGCTCCTCGAGCCTGCGCCCAAGCTTCTCGCCGGCCAGGCGCACGGGCTGAGTGGTAGCTGCGGTCCTCGCGTTCATATCTCTCTCCTCGACTCTGGTCACTTCGAGTTCGACATTAGTGCCCGTCGCCAGCCGCGGCAAGTGTCCACCGCTCCTGAACCGGGGCATCGTCCCGGTGCGCGGCGAACCCCCGCCGAGATCAGCCCGAGCTGCGCTGGAGCTCGAACCCCACCGGGGACGATCACTGCTCGACACGGACAGCCAGACCTCCTGGTCAGACCCCCTTCTCGACCCGGATGCTGAAACGTGTACCCCGGGGACCTCCTCCCCAGGAGGCGAGGTAGGGTTGTGCGGAAAGATGGAGGACGGACATGTCGGACCCCAACGAAGCGTCGTTCTACGCGGCTGTCGCGGCGTTCAACGATTCGAGCGCTCGAGAGCGCTTCCTCGAGCTCTACGCGTCGGACGTGGTGCTGCACGGCTACCCGCGCGGGATCGAAGGTATCGGCGGCGCGCGCGAGTTCTACTCGGAACTGTGGTCAGCATTCCCGGATGCCCGGATCCAGCTCGACGAGACCCTCGTCAGTGACGACCGTCTGGCCGCCAGATACACGCTGTCCGGAGGAGTCCAGGCTCAGGACTTTTATGGATCGTCGGCGACTGGCGCGGCCACAAACATCGAGGGAATCGTCTGGCTGCGGTTCAAGGACGGCTACGTCGTAGAGGTCTGGCAGGCGTCAGGAACATTGGATACGCTGACGCGATTGTCGGCGCGCGCGACCAAATCACTGACCAGGCACTCCGCGAGCGCGGATGCAGCCGCGCTGCGCTGGGAAGAGACGCACTCCGAGCCTGATCCAAGCTGATTCAGCCCACGATCTCGCCGTCGCGTTCCTGGTGCAGCGCTGCCGTCGGCCATGGCGCAGTTCGAGGCAATCGCCGCGTCGCGCTCGCCGAGCCGACCCCCGGGGCTCGGGCTCCGTCGCCCTGGAGACGACCGCGCGGCGGGACCGTGATGGGTGGGTCCTCGACGGCGCCAAGCGCTGGATCGGCAAGGGATCGATAGCCGACGTCGTGGTCGTCTGGCCCCGCTCCCAGAACGACGGGCAGGTCAAGGGCTTCCTCGTGGAGCGCGAGACCCCTGGCTTTCGGGTGCCTCGCGCGCGCTGGCAGGCCGACATCTCCCTCGAGGGGCCCTGTGGCCGCCGCCTTCGACGCAGCAACGTCGTGCGTTTCGAAAACCAGGCCATACCGCGATATGGGCGAGATTGTCGAACGCAACATCACCGGCATCGCCGCATTCGCATAACCAATCAAGCACTGCGGTCGACCTGCCCCGAAGGACGGGCACCTACGTCGACCTCGGGCCGGAATCGTCGCATCGCAGCGGCCGGTCCCCACTGTTGTACGAGACCGCCTGCTAGCCCGACTCCCTGAGACTCCGTCCCTCCCGTGATCGTCGTTCGTGACGCCCCTGCTTTTAATCTCAGGGGAATTGGATCGATCGTCGTCGCAGCCCCGCAACGCGCTCCACTCAGGGCGCAGGCGTCAGGGTTCGGTTTGTGCGCGGGCGTGGTCGCGCATGCGATCCGATGCTTGCTGAGCCGCCTTCGGCATGCCCCACAAGAGGTGACCGGAAGTACCTACTGGCGGTCCGTTTCATGCTGCTCTAGCAAACGAGCGCCCTGGCCGGGCGCGTCGCCCGCTCCTGCCTTATCGCCCGAGCGAGTCTGCGATCGTGGCTGCCGCGTGGGCGGACGCCAGCGCGGAAGCGGAGCGGACTGATCGCCAGCCGCGCCTAAGTCTGTTGAGACGCTGAGACTTTGCGCCCGGGCCGGGTCTGATGCGGTGACGCGGCCCCTGCGATGGCGACACGACCGCAGATCCGGTCCTTGAACCGCATCTACTGCTAGACGTGCAAATCCGCAGCGTTGCTACGAAAGGTCCGGGGGTGTCGGTGGCCGCGATCAGCGACAGCGGCGGCGCCCGCGGCGGTGCGTGTCGGTGACAGCGCATAGGCTTTGCTTGTCATCAGCCACCAGCCGGGAGGATCCCTATGAACAAGACCGAGCTCATCAACGCGATCGCCAAAGACAGCGGACTGACCCGTGCTGACAGTGCGCGGTCGCTTGACTCGTTGATCACCACCGTCCAAAAAACGCT
>JALYZB010000015.1 GCA_030945945.1 Actinomycetota bacterium
GCTCGGGACTGGACCGAGCGCCAGCAGCGCCCGCACCGGACCGGGGCCCGATTCAACCGCTGCGGCCGACGTGAGCTCGGCGAGCGCGCGGCCGAGCCCCTCGGCGGCGGCCCGCCATTCGCCCGAGCCCTGGGCGCGCGAATCCGCGGGCACGGCGCAGACGAGCAGATAGGGCGCAGTCAGCTCACAGCCGACATCGGCCGCCTTGCCGGCCGCAAATGCCGTCGCGCCGGCGGCGAGCGCCTCGAACAGGTCCTTGATGATGGACGCGTTGGTGAGCCCCTCGATCAGCTCGGCACGCTTGATCGCCACCGCGGCGAGATGCGCAACGGCACGGGCGATTTCAACATCCTCCTCATCAAACCCGCGTTCGGGTGGCGCACCCGCGCAGAGGAGCCCCAGCTGCTCGCCCCCCGCGGTGAGCGGGGTGACGAGCAGGTCATCGACCTCGAGCGCGGACCACAGCACGCGGGCCGCCGGGCGCGACCCCCGGCCGTCCAGGGCGGCCGCCAGCAGACCCTCCACCGACCGGTCCGGCGGGGGTGGGGTCGCCTCCGGCGCGGAGGCGAGCAGCGCCAGGCCGGCGCCGCCCGGCTCGCGCCGGAACAGCTGGCAGACCTCAGCCCCGAGCAGGGCGCGCAGACCGTGGGCGAGGACCGGGCCGAGCTCGTCGACGGCGGTCGCGGCCGCGACCTGCTGCGAGAGCTCAGAGAGGCTGGTCAGGGCGTCGACGCGGCGGCGCTGACGGTCATAGAGCTGGGCGTTCTCGATCGCGCCCGAGACCAGCGAGGCGATGTGGGCGAGCAGCTTCAGCGTCTCCTCGCCGAACTCGTGCGGCGCCTTGGTGTGCAGGACGATCACCCCGATCGTGTCCCCGGCGCGCGACAGGATCGGCACGGCGGCCATCGACTGAAAATCCTCCTCGCGCAGCAGCGGGACGTACTTCATCCGCGGATCGTCCATCGCCCGCTCGCGGATGAAGGCCGGCGTCCGGTGTCGTGCGACCCAGCCGGTCAACCCCTCCTGGACGGAGAACCGGACGTTGCCGACCGCCTCCTCGAACACGGGTGAGGCGGCGCGGATGGTGAGCTGGGTCTCCTCCAGCAGGTAGATGAAGCATGCATGGCAGCCCGTCGCATCGGTGGCGAGATCAACGATCCCCTGCAACATTGGCGCGACTTCGAGCGCCGAGGAGACGAGCTTGATCACCCCGTAGAGGGTGCGATTGTCCTCTCTGAGCCCTCGAAGTTCGGCGGCGGCGGCGGCCGGCCTGGGTTCGCTGATGGTCACTGCGGGGTGAAACCTCCTATGTGCGAAACGCACATCGTAGTCGCCGCCATCGGGTGGTCGGCTCCATTGCGCGGGCGGGGGGCCGCCGGATAGAACTCCGGCCTATGACCGAACCAACCGTGACCGAAGACGACGTTCGCCGCATCGTCGCCGACCAGGGCATCGAGTTCCTGTTCGCCCAGTTCGTCGACATGCACGGCAAGCCGAACGCGAAACTCGTCCCCGCCCACCACCTTGACGACCTACTCAGCGAGGGGGCCGGCTTTGCCGGCTTCGCCGCCGGGGACATCGGCCAGAGGCCAGACGATCCGGACATCATCGCGATGCCCGATCCGGCCTCCTTTACCGTGCTGCCCTGGCGCCCGAACGTCGCCCGTTTCGCCTGCGACGTTACGGTCGAGGGGGAGGCATGGCCCTACTGCCCTCGGACGATCCTACGCCGGTCCCTGGCTCGGATCGCCGAGCAGGGCTATGAGCTGAAGATCGGCGCCGAGCTCGAGTACTTCCTGTTGCGGCGCATGCCCGACGGTTCACTTGGGCTGGCCGATCCACTCGACACGCTCGAGCAGCCGTGTTACGACATGCGAGCGCTGACCCGCAACCTGGACTTCGTCTCCGAGGTGTCGCACGCCATCACCGGTCTGGGCTGGGACAACTACGCCACCGATCACGAGGACGCCAACGGGCAGTTCGAGCAGAACTTCCAGTACGCCGACGCCCTGACGACAGCCGACCGGGCGGTGTTCTTCCGTTACATGGTCGAGTCCCTGGCCCAGGCGCGCGGCCTGATCGCCACCTTCATGCCCAAGCCGTTCGCCAACCTCACCGGCAACGGCTGCCATTTTCACATCAGCCTGTGGAAGGACGAGGAGAACGTGTTCGCACGACCGGTCGACGAGGATCCCCGCGGCCTCGGACTGTCGGAGCTCGGCTACCAGTTCATCGCCGGGCTGAAGGCCAACGCGAAGGCCTACATCGCGGTCACCGCGCCGACCGTCAACTCCTACAAGCGACTCGTCGTCGGCGCGCCGGCCAGTGGTGCCACCTGGGCGCCCGCCTACATCAGCTACGGCTACAACAACCGCAGCCAGATGCTCCGCATCCCCGCGCCCGGCCGGATCGAGGACCGGACCGTCGACGGGTCCTGCAATCCGTATCTCGCGGCGGCGGCGATGATCGCGGCCGGCTTTGACGGCATCGAGCGCGGCCTTGACCCCGGGGACCCCAACTCCGCCAACCTCTACACGATGAGTGCGGCCGACCGTGAGGCCGCGGGGATCGACGTGCTGCCCGGGAACCTGCTCGACGCGACCCGCGAGCTGGCGGGCAACGCCGCCCTGCGCGCCGGGCTGGGCCAGACCGCGGACGGTGACTACGTCGACTACTTCATCGAGTGCAAGCTGCGTGAGGTCCGCGCCGCCCACGAGCAGATCACGGCGTGGGAGCTTGACCGCTACCTACAGCTCTTCTAGCTACTTCCTGAGGAAACGGGGCTCATGACGTTTCTCGGTGAGATCCGCCAGCTGATACCGGGGCGGCCTCTGAGTCCAGTCCGTAAGGACCACGTCCTGTCCCCGGAGTAGGGCCACGAGATGACCGTGCACGGCGAACATGAGGTTCACCGGATCAGCCCCGAACGGTCCGATCCGGGCTTCGACGTGATCGCAGAGTTCAGCCAGCGAAGCCGGACGCTCGAGCCGTTCACACATTGCGGACTCGATCGCTGCGAGGAACTGCTCGCTCTGCTCCAGGAACTGATCCACCTCCTTCCCTTGGCGGGCCGGCCAATGGCCGGAGTGCAACTCATGTGCGGCAAGTCCGCGTACGAGCGAGATCGTCGCACGGTACGGTGCGACGTCCTCGTAGGTTGGGGGAAGCGCCGGGCTGCCGTCAATCGCCGGGCACATCCGCCAATGGATCGCGTCGGCGCTGAACAGGAGTCCGCGGCTTGGCTCATGGAGGATCACGTGTCCAGGGGAGTGGCCGGGGGCGTGAAGAACGTTCAGCGTCCGCTCGCCGACCGTGAGCGACTCCCCGCCGCTCAGGGTCAGATCGAGTGTGACCGGATCGCCGTACTCCCCGCGCATCCAGCCCTTCTCCTCGGCCGAGTAGCCGACCCCATGTTCGGACTCGAACGCGCCGTAGCGATCGGTCAGCAGCCGCTCTGGTTCCTCGACGATTCCGCGATCGTGAAAGCCGCAGATCGCCAGCGCGCCAGGTAGCGCCGCCTTCAGTGTGGAGAGCCCCCCCTGATGGTCAAGATCGCAGTGGGTGACGATAATCGCCGTGACCGCGTCAGGGGCCAGTCCCAGCTGGGCCACCGCGGGAAGGATCTCCTCGCGGGCGGTCGAGGCCATCCCGCTGTCGATGATCGCTGCCTGTCCCTGGTCGACGACGATGTACTGATAGAGGTTGCGGTTGCCGATCGCGCTCTCGACCCGCCATGTCGAATCTGAGATCTCGGTGAGTGGCACGGGCCCAGCTCTTGGTTCACCAGTCGGTGACTGAGCCGTCGTCGCTGAAGTAACGCATCGCCGGCTCCTGTTTGAACGGATGTCTTGCCGCTTCGGCCTCATCGACTTCGACCCCCAACCCAGGTGCGGTCGGCTTCTTGACTCGTCCGTGGTCGATCTCGAGCGACTGCTGCAGAATCTCGAAGCGCCATGGGACGTCGGCCCGGAAGGTCTCCTGGATGATCACGTTGGGGGTGGCGAAGCCGAGCTGCACGGAGGCGGCATGACCGATTGGCCCGGTCGAAGCGTGGGGGGCGACGGCGGCGTGGTACGCCTCGGCCATCGCGGCGATGCGGCGGCCTTCGGCGATCCCACCACAGTGGACCAGGTCGGGTTGCAGCACCGACGCTGCCGATAGCTCAAGCAGGTCACGGAACGCATGACGCGTGCACAGCCTCTCGCCGCAGGCGATCGGCACGGTCGTGCGGCGTGCGAGCTCCGCCATCATCCGCGGATTCTCGGGTGGGCAGGGCTCCTCAAAGAACCATGGACGGTACGGCTCAAGCACCTTGAAGTACTGGGCAGCCATCATCGGCGACGCGCGGCCGTGCATGTCGACCATCAGGTCCACGTCGTCGCCAACCTCGTCGCGCACCGCGCCCATGATCGTGTCAGCATGGGCCAACACGCGGTGCCCGTCGAGCCTCGCGGTCCGTGGAACCACGGTGACCAGCTTGATCGCGTCGAACCCGGCGTCGAGGGAGGCGCGCGCGTGCTCGCGGACTCGATCGGTCTCAAGCGACTCATACAGCGCGTCCTTCTCCCCGCCGCCTAGGTGGTCATAGAGTCTCAGCTCGTCGCGCACCGCACCGCCGAGCAGCTGATAGACCGGCACGCCGAGGGACTTGCCCAGGATGTCCCAGCAGGCGATCTCGATGCCGCTGATCGCCGAGCACTCGACCATTCCCGGCCGGAAGTACAGCTGGCGGACCATGATCTGCCACAGGTGCTCGATCCGGCAGGGATCCTCGCCGAGCAGAAACGGCGCGAAATCCTCGACGCAGCCCACGACGCCCCTGGTCTTCCACTCCACGGTGGACTCGCCCCAGCCGACGATTCCCTCGTCGGTTTCGATCTTCACGAACACCCAGTTGCGCATGTCCGCGCCGACGACGATGGTCCGGACGGCGGTGATCTTCACGCAGTCCGACTCTCAATCGCTTCGGTCCCGACACAGCCGAGGTCGGGGCCGTCGGGGCCGAGGCGTGAGACCCCTCCGACGCCGCTGTAGATCACGGCTACGACCTCAGTCTCCAGTGGCTCCCCGGGCCCGAGCTCACGGACCCGCCCATCGGCGCGCGCAGCCTCGAGGGAGCTCGGATAGCCAGTCCACGGCTCGAGGATCGCGTGGTGGTAGCCGCGCCAGCCGCCATAGACCAACCACATCCAGACAACCGGAAACACCGCTCGGTCGAACACGAGCCCGAATCCCCGGCGACTCGCGCGGTCCGTCGTGGCCACCCATCCCTGGCGTAGCTCAGTCAGATAATGGAGAGCGAAGCACCGCGTCTCGGGGCCGAGCGCTTCGCGCACGTCCAGGCCGTTCAGGCGCGGCCAGTCGTACACGTCTCCTGTCTTGCCGAGATGTCCGCCTCCGCAATCGGCCACGAGGCCGGTGCGGGCGGGCACGTCGAAGTGCTGATGCCGTGACACGGCGTGGGCAGGGTGCAATCCCCAGTTGAAGTCAAACGGCTGAGAGCCGACGTTCTCGACCCGGTAGGCCAACCTCAGCGCGCAGCTGCCGGCTTCGAGGCTGATGCGTCGCTGCCAACGCGCCGGCGTGATCGGGGTGTGCGTGGTGAGACGGACCTCAACGCGGTGTGGCGTGTCCTCGAGGATTTGCCAGTCCGCGCAGGCCGTCCACAGCTCGCCCATGTGCGGCAGCGCCTCGCCGGCTCGGTTGCGCGAGCGCTCGCCGGTGGGGAACACATCGTCCCACCCGCCAGACCAGTGATCATCGAAATCGGCGTGCAGCGGGGCACGGTGCGGCTGGACCCGGTCAGAGTGCCAGAGCACGTCGCGGTCGGCGCGTTTGTCGATCAGGCGGAAGATCTTGCCGCCGAGCTCCGGCAGCACGTCGACGACGAGATGCTCGTTCTCAAGCCGCAGACAGCGCAGACCTCGATAGGACCACCGGGTGTCAAGGCGACAGGTCAATCGTCCCCCGGCTTAGTAGCCGCCATGCTCCACTTCCTCAGGGTCCTCATACCAACGAACGCGTTCACCCACGCGCGCGCGCAGCTTCCAGCGCTTCGACTTCGGGCGGTCCTCGATTGCCGCGCGCAGACGACTGAGGCCGGCGGACAACTGCTCTTGCTGGGTCTCGGTCAGCTCGACATCGTCGCGCTCTTCCTGCAGCAGGTCGAGGTTGATCGTGCTCGTCCGGCAGAGACCCCAATCCTCGGCGCAGAGCTCGCTGATGTAGCTCGCGTTGATCGCGTCCCCGTCGTAATCTTCGACCGGACAGCACGAGAGCAGTGCGTAGAGGTCGTTACGGTCCTTAGCGTTGAGCTTGCGAATCTGCAGCTTGGTCATCACGAGTTCGGCAAGCGGAAGGGTCCGCGGCTCGCGCAGCAGGCGAGCGGCCAGGGGGAGCTCATGGCACATCTCGAACACCCCCACGAACACGTCCAGCTGGCGCCCGTGACCCGAGTCATAGAACAACAGCCGGCGAGCGCCGTTCATCGAATTGAACGCCTCGTTGGGCTCGTATCCGGCCGCAGCCAAGAAGTCCTCCACTTTCCGGCCTGCTCGCTTCGGGGTGGCCAGATCGATATCGGCGATTGCCCGCCACAGCGAAGCAGGCATGCGCCCGGCCAGCCGTATCGCGATTGCCGCACCACCCAGCGCCCGCACGGGCAGATCAGCCGCTTCCGCTGCGGAGAGCAGGCGCTGTGCCTCGGTGACCACGTCGGACTCGATCATCGGTGCACGCTGATCGTCACCCGGACCCTAGCCGGCGACGAACTGGTGGGTGACCGATATTCCGTCGAGCCTCAATAGGCACCCGTCGATGCGGCCCGTGTGGTAGTTGCTGCCGGGGTTGACGCACAGGGTCCGCCCAATCCGAGTCGCCCCCGGCGACTCGTGGATGTGTCCGTGTACTGCGAGCAGCGGCTGGAACCGCTCGATGGCCTCGCGCACCGCCGTCGAACCGACGGCGATCATGTGCGGCTCCTTACCCACCAGCACGACATTGAAGTCGGCATCGAGCTCGGCGGCGGTGTCAAGTCCTGAGTTGTAGGGCGGGACGTGGAGATTGAAGATGCAGCGGCTCATGTCCTCGACGCGTTCGGAGAGACTGGCGATCGCGTCGAACAGGGCGCTCTCGTCGAGCTCCCGCGGAGAATCCCAGGGGGTCCGGTTAGAGTAGCCGAGCGAGAGCATCGAATAGCCGTCGAACTCGACCACCCGCTCGTCGCAGGCCATCACGTTACGGCCCTTGTCGATGACCTCGGCTAGGGACGGGGGGTCGTCGTTACCCGGCATCACGTAGCACTTGGTGCCCGACGCCTCGAGCCGCTCGTCGGCGAGGGCGATCCACCCCGCGAAGTTCTCGAGCATTACCTGCTCGAACCACGCCTCCCGCTGCACTTCGCTCAGATTTGAGACCCGGCTGACCTCCTCTGGTTGGGCGCGGTAGGGGTACATCCCGTTGCCGCGGATCCGGCGCTCGAGCTGCTCGAGCTGAGCTGGGGAGGTGGCCCTCTCGTCCTTGCCGAAGAGCCGGGCGGTATGGACGCCGCCACCTTGCCCGACGACCGGAATCACCACCTTTCCGGTGACGTCGCCGCCCATCAGCAGGATCTCGGCCTGGTAGTACTTCGGCGCGCCCAGGAACTTGCGCCACAACACCTCAGTGCCGTGGATATCCGACGCATAGTAGACGCGAAGGATGTCCGCGGACGCGCCGTTTCCTCGCTGCCGGCGGAATAGTGCCACCTGCCCTACTCCGGCGGGATCTCAAGGTAATTGAGTGACAGATCGATGCCTTGTGACCGACGCCATAGGCGCGCGATCCCGTAGATCGCGGCTCCGACGAGTAGGCACGTCGCACACAGGGCCAGGCCTCCCTTCCCAGGGCTCGTGAACAGCTGGTCGGTCCAGTTCTTCCCGGCTCCGGGCAACCCGAGCGGCGCGTGGGCCAAGAACAGCCACCCACCGAACAGGCCCACGGCAATCGTGCCGATGCCAAAGTACACGAGGAGCGGGAGCCCGAGAAAGGTGATATTCGACGACGACGCCATATAGGCGGCACGCCGACGAAACGGAAACACGATCGCCGAGGTTCCGACGAGCAGAAACGTGGGGAACGCGACGATCACCGACAGCGCGACGTAGGTCAGGAACGTGGTGCTGTAGGCGGCGAGATACAGAGCGGGCATGATGATTAACCCGACCAGCAGGAGCGCCACCACCGGCGTATGCGTGCGGCGGCTGACGGTGGCCAACTTTTGGGGGATGACGCCGTCGAAGGCCCACGCGAACAGGGCGCGCACCGGCTGGACGATCTGGATGTAGACGATCAGCGGCGCCCACGCGATGAAGCTGAGCCCCAAGAGGAGAACCAGCACCGGGCTGTGAAGGATCACCGCCACGAAGGTGATCCACCACGGTGCGTTAGGCAGCGTGTAGGTCTTGGGATTGCTCGAGATTCCGTTGACCGCGGTCAGAAAATCCTGACCCACGGCGTGATACATGAGGATGACCATGATGAGGATCCCGCCGAAGGTGATCGACAGCCCTCCGAGCATCGTGTACCAGGTCTTCCTGGTGCCAGCCTGACGGATCTCGCCGGCGAGATTTGCCGACCACCAGGTGAATACGCCGAAAGCGATGAAGGCGCCGGAGGCAATGATCGTGTTGTGCCAGTTGGTGCCGCCGTGGACGGCAGTGCCGGCGGCGGCTGCCTTGGTCATGAAGTAGTGATAGGTATCAGCCTGATGGGTGAACGGTCGCGCGTAGCTGTTGTAGTCATGGATGAAGCCGCTGCGGGTGGTGAACAGAAAGACGATCGCCGAAAACAGGAACCCGCCGGCGGCGATTACGAAGAGACCAAACTGAAGGCGCATGATCAAGCGTGTCCCGAAGATCATCAGAGCGACCAGGAGCACGACCTCGACCCCGCCTACGATCATGTTCCAAGGATGCTGCGTCAGGGTGACGCCGAAGTTCTCGATTCCGTGCGACTTCACCGAAACGCCGAAAAGCGTGACCATCGGTCCGATCGCCACGTTGGCGGTGAACACACCCCAGTAGCCCGCGGCAAGGACCGACGAGACCCCGATCAGGATGCTCGAGCCGATCCCGAGCGCCGGGTGCAGCGACCGCGAGATGAGCACATAGTCAGCGCCCGAGCGAGGCATGATCTGGGAGAGCAGGCCGAACGCGCCTGAGACCAGAAACGAACTCACCGCGGCGATCAGGATACAGACGTAGATGTTCACGTTGGCGAAGGTGGACAGAACGACGAACACCGACACCGCCATGGTGAGTCCCGGCGCGGCCGGAAGCACGTTGAAGATCACCGCGTCGCGGATCCGCACATCCCGCACGAAACCCGTCGCCCGCCGAGCGAAGTGCGTCTCCG
>JALYZB010000021.1 GCA_030945945.1 Actinomycetota bacterium
CGGTGACCTGGGTCGAATCGCAGCTCGGCGGGTTTCGCGCCCGCCACGACGAGGATGACGCGCGTGACGCGCGCCGCGTCCTGCAGTCGCTGTCGGTGACCGAGCTGCGGATGGCCGAGCTGTTTCCCCGGCCGGTCGGGGAGCTGACGGTCATCCTGCACTCCGGCGTGGTGTCACTCAGCCTCGCCCATCCGGTGCTCCCTTTCGTGTGGCTGAGCACCGCACCGGCGGCGCGCCGCTACGTGGCCGGCTGGGCGGGCCGTGACGAGCTGCACGTTCTCTCCCCCAAGGTGCTGAGGGGCCGGGCGTCCAACGTCACCGGCTCGCGCGAGATGCTCACGCTGAGCGCCGCCGCCCTCTACGCGCGGCGCATGGTGATCGAGAACAACCGCGATCTCACGCACGTGTTCGGCCCGGTGCGTGTGCGGCGCGAGTTGCGCTGGGCATGGCTGATCGAGGGCGCGGGCCGCTGGTTCTCGGGCCAGACTGATCACGCACGACCGGCGATCGCCCGGCGCCTGCGTGAGGGGTCCCCACCCCGCTTTCCCCCCGGCTATCGCGACTCGGCGCTACTCGGCGGGACCGTGTTGGACCTGCTCGCGGCTGAGCGCGGCGACCGCGCGGCAGCGCAGCTCGCGTCCCACCTTGACGCCGGCGGACCGCGTGCCGCACTGATCGCGGCCTTCGGCGGCCACTCCATCGAGCACATCGAGTCCGCGTGGCGCGCGCACCTCGCCCGGCTGGCCGGCGCCCCCTGACGAATCGGCGCGGGCATGGCGCCGCTCGTGAGTGTGCCCGGAGCTTAGTGCAGCACGGACCCGATCAGCCACACCACAAGCGCACCGATCGCCAGCGCGGCGATCAGGCCGAGCAGCAGGCGGCCGGGGGCCACGGGGGATGACGGCGGTCGCGCGGTGTCGATCAGCTCGGCCTGGAGCAGGACCTCGCGCGCCACATCGGCTCCGCTGAGCGGGACGAGGATGTCCCGCGGCCCGGCTGCGAGCAGGTCCGGGACGTCGAAGCCGGCGCTGCGACGCAGCAGGCTGGGAACCCCCTCCTCGAGCAGCAGCGACTGCATGAATTCGGCCTCGGCGAGATTGGCCGCTCCGGCCACCTGCACGAGCTCTCCCTCGCTCAGCTGAGGCTTGATCAGCCGCGCGTGACGGTGGCGGGCACTGGTCGGCGGCAGCGTTTCGTCGCCGTCGGCACGGATCAGCGGCAGCGCGCAGGCCGGACAGAAGCGCTCCGGGGCCGGATAGCGGGCACCACAGCCCGGACATAGCAGGGGCTGCTCGAGACCGGGCGCGGGCGGCGTCACTCCACCGTGAGCTCCGCGTCGGAGACCCTGCCGTCTCGGATCTCATAGGCCCGGACGTCGGGCTCGTCACCGGCCAGCCCGACGATCACGTACAGCGTCTCGGGATAGAAGGCGAGGTTGATGTCGGTCTGGGAGGGGATCGGCGCACTGCGGGTGTGCGAGTGATAGATCGCACCGAGGTCCTGACCGGCGTCGTCGATCGCCATCTGGATGCGGTACTGCTCGGCGCCGTCGATCTCGTAACGCAGCGGGCTGTGGGCGGCGTTCTCGGCCGCGTGGATCGTGACCGCGGACCCGTCGGTCGACCCGATCATCCCGCAGCACTCGTCTGGCGCCTCGGCACGGGCGTGCGCGACCATCTCGTCATACAGGGCTGCACTGATCCTCATTGCCGGGCGAGGCTAGTGGATGGAGCGATCACTGGGTCCCCTGGATGAGGCCGTAGGGGACCGATTGCTGGGCGTCTTCGGGGTTGAGCAGGTCGCCGATCAGCGCCGCGTGCTGCGCCTCGACGGACATGATCGAGATCGCCAGCGCGATCAGCCGCGGGTCCTCGAGCTTGGTCAGCGCGACGAAATAGGCTCCGGTCACGACGCGCTCGACCTCGAGCAGCAGGTACAGCGCGTCCCTCTCGCCCTGCAGCTGGCCGAGACGGCCGGTGACCTTGCGCCGGGCCAGGTCACGGTCGGCGGCGGCGATGCCGGTGGGGGCGACCGGGATCGCTCCGGACGGACTCAGGCGGGTGAGCTCGACGCGGAGCGCGTGGACGTGCGCCTGCTCGTGACCTGCCTGCAGCTCCACGATGGGGAGCGCGCCGGGCGAGAGCAACGAGCTGCTGAACACGTACTGGTAGCAGTAGCCGAGCAGCAGTTCGACGGTGAGCAGGCGTCGCAGTCGCGCGTCGGGCGGATCCGGACGGGCGGCGACCTTGCTCGCGGCCAGGGCCGCCGCCGGGGACGCGAGCGCGACGCCCGCGGCGCCAGAGGCGAGCAGCTCGCGGCGGGTCGATGGCAGACCGGCCACGGGCTACTGCGCTCCGCTCAGAAACGGACCCGCCAGCGCCGGCTTGCCCTGCGCGCGGCGCAGGAAGGCGATGTGCTGCGCGTCACTGGCCAGGATCGTGGCCGCCGCCGCTCGGACCGGTCTGGGTGAAAGACGCGGGATCACGTCGAGGTAGGTGACGATCTGGGTGCGCTCGAGCCCGTGCACGAGCTCGAGCACTGCCGAGGCCCCGGCCGGGTGACCGAGATCGAAGGCCGCGCGACGCGGGGGCGCGTGACCACCGGCGGCCTTGATCAGGGAGATCAGCTCACCGGTGTGCTGCAACTCCTCGTCGAGGAACTGCTTGGC
>JALYZB010000069.1 GCA_030945945.1 Actinomycetota bacterium
GTGGCGGATCGAGCCGCTGGGGATGTACATGACTGTGAGCCGTGGACCGATGACATCCACGTCATTCGGGTTCTTCCTGGTCCACGCGACCCACTTGCCGCCAAGCGCGAAGTCATCGCAAATCGCCCCGAAGTTCTTCCTGTTGCACGAAGGCCTGGCTCCCATGAGCAATCTCGTCTTACCGGTTGATCTCTGGCACACATAAGCCTTGCCGCCCTTGCCGTACACGCGCGCAAGGCTGCTACTCACAACTGTCTTGGAATGCGCTGGGTCGCACGTGCGCTTGGCCTGAGCGACCGATGCGCTGAGGAGTGAGAGTGCGAGCGCGGTCAGCAACGTCGATAGTGCGCGTAACTTAATCATCCTGAGCAACCGCCTTCGGGTAGCAGCCTCGGCCCGCATCGGGTGATCGTGGCCTTCACTGAACCGTACAGGCGGACTGGGAGCGTTTGCTGTGATCGGACTTACGACGTCGCGTCACCGCCCATGCGAGCGCGCGTCGATTACCTGGCCAGGCGGGAAGCATTCGTCAGCACGTCTTACGGTCCGCTCGACAACGCCGCGGCGGATTGTCGCCAGGGCACTCGTGAGCCTCGGTCAAGTCGACGAGCGAAAGCGCTCGTGCGGCACGGGTGGTCCGCGACCGGCGGCAGGACCAATGACGGCCGTTCCTGCACGAGTGGATTCACGCGATAGGAGGCGTGCGAGGGCATGGCGCGGAGCTCGCCCTCTGCGCGAAACGTAACCACCGGGTGCCCTTGCCTCTGTCGCGCTTTCCGCGCAAGGGGGGTATCTATCTAACTCAGGTAGGCTGAGAATGTGCCGCAAAATGGCAAGGACTACCCCGGCTCCTACGCGGAGCTGCTGGAGTGGTTCCCGGACGAGGGTGCCTGCCTGGACTACCTTGAGTGGTTGCGCTGGCCGGACGGGTTTTGTTGCCCGCGGTGCGCGGGCCGGGCTGGCTGGCGGCTGAGCAGCGGTCGTTGGGAGTGTGCCGTCTGCGGGCGGCAGGCGTCGGTCACGGCCGGGACGATCTTTCATCGCACTCGGACGCCGCTGCGGATGTGGTTCGCGGCGGCGTGGCAGATGACCAGCCAGAAGCACGGCGTCTCTGCGTTGGGCGTCCAGCGGTCGCTCGGGCTGGGCTCCTACCAGACGGCGTGGGCGATCCTGCACCGCTACCGAACGGCGATGGTGCGCCCCGGTCGGGAGCGACTGTCGGGCCTGGTCGAGGTCGATGAGACCTATGTCGGCGGTGGTGAGGACGGTGTTGGTGGCCGGCACACTGCTACCAAGTCGATCGTCGCGATCGCGGTCGAGGTCAAGCACCCCAAGGGTTTCGGGCGGATTCGCCTGCAACGCGTCGACGATGTCTCAAAGGACAGCTTGAGCTCGTTCATCGAGAGCGCGGTCGAGTCAGGCGCGACCGTTCACACCGACGGGTGGCAGGCGTACTGGACCGTGCCCGAGCACGGCTACGAGCACGAGCGGACGATCATGCGCGGCCAGCACGACCCCGCTTGCGTCCTGATGCCGGGCGTCCAGCGCGTCGCGAGCCTGCTCAAGCGCTGGATGCTCGGCACCCACCAAGGTTCGGTCAGACCCGAGCACCTCGACGCGTACCTCAACGAGTTTACGTTCCGCTTTAACCGACGCCACTCCCGGCGGCGCGGCCTGCTGTTCTACCGACTACTCGAGCAGGCCGTCCTCACCGACCCGATCACCTACCGAAGCCTGATCGTGAACCCACGGCCCGGGCGCCCACGGCCAACGCTGCCGATCCGATCCCCGCCAGTTCCCGCCATTCAGCGACCCTGGCGAACCTCAACCTGACTCAAATAGATACCCCCCTCTTCGAAAAGCGTCCTGTCCTGACCGCCCTTTACAGCGGAAACCCCGGACCAGACAGGACAGTTCTGCTCCGAAACCGTCCTATCCAGACCACCCTTTCCAACCGGAACCCCGGTCAGGGCAGGACAGTTTTCGCCAACCGAGGACGCGACGGTCGCGAGCAGCGGCCTTGCCCCGGCGGGAGGCACCACACGCCGGCCAGGGGACCCGCCGGCAACGTCAGCCGGGGCGTCAACCGATGCGCGGACCCGCCACACGTTCGTGTTCCCGCGGCCGCCGGCGCCGCTCAGGAGCTCCAGCTCGCCGGCCTCGAGCAGCTCCTTGCGCGCTCGGCGGTACGTGCGGTCCGCCATGCCGGCGGCCGCAGACAGTTCCTCGCTCGACAGCCCGCGCACGACGCCGTCCACGTCGGCGAGCGCGGCCATGGCGGCCAGCAGCAGCCGCGCCGGACCACGCCGGCGCGTGCGGGAGAGGATGGCCTCAAACAGCTCCGCGTTGATCTCCCCCTCCCACCACGGACCCTCCCCAACGAACGGCAGCGCCAGCACGCTCGCGCGCCCGCGCCCCGACGCCTCCGACTCAACTACGACCAGGCCGCGTTCGACGAGCCGATCGCGGACGTACAGGTAGCGGCTTCGCGACAAGCCGGCCCGCGCCGACGCCGCCGGCGCGCCCGGCCACGCCCGGTCGTCCCGCCCGGCGAAGCTCGCCAGCGAGAACGCGACGAGCCGCTCGCCACCAACGAAGTCGTCGCGCGCCAGCACCGCGGCGATCGCCTGCCGGCTCATCGCCGACCTCCTTGTCCGCAGCAGCCAGCGACGATCGCCGGCCCTCGGGAATCCGTCCGCGGCCGCGCTAGTCTTTGCCCAAGTCCGAGCCAGGACCATGAGCTTCTGTTTTCGCCTCGATCCCCCTCAGTGCTTCAACAGCTGGCCAGGGGGTCGAAGCTTTTAGGGGCAAGTTCCCGGCCGCCGCGGTTGCCCGCGCGACCGAGCCCCCGGCTGTCGATCGCTCAAGTCCTCCCGGTCACCCCCTCGGAGTCGTCAAGCCCCGAGGAGAGCGACTCGCTCATGACGAGCGCGCCACCGCTGGTCCACAAACTAATTCTGTGGACCAGAACCGCGATAAACCCCAGCAAACCAAATGAATAAACGACCGATCGGCTCACCGGGGTGATCGCCAAACTCCCTGCAAAACGATGCCTTCTAACAGCAGAGGCCAATCGCTTCACACGCGAGAGGTCGGTGGTTCGAAACCACCCGTGCCCATCATAAGTACCTGGAAATCATCGCCTTTTTCATTTGCACAGACCTCTCGCGTTAGCGCGAGAGGTCTCCCCGGATTCAGTCCATTCCATCGGACCCGAACGCCTCCGCGACGCGATATTGGCGACGATGAGGACTCCCGCCGCATAGGCTGCTCAGCCCCGCTCGTCGCCGATTGCAGGGCGTTCAAGATCGGCTTCGGTCACCTGCTCGTGCGTAGGCAAGTTCGGCACGTCAGTCTCGGATTTGGCGAGAAGCGGGAGGATTCGGGTCGCGGCGAGGAGTCTCGCTTTCGCTGCGCAGCGGATGTCGGAATTCCTGGAGTTGGGCTGGCTTTAAGGCAAGCGCCAGAAGTCGCTCGTGAGTCCGAGGTTGTTGAGAATCTCTTGGTTTTGCCCGCGGGTGTGGGGCTGGTAGTCGGGAGCGAGCCGATCACCCCACCAGGCATGTGCCAGTTCGCGCAGTTGCTCAACTGTGATAGTGGCTCCCGGCGGGCGCCCTCCTAGCCAGCGTTGGATGTGCTCTTCCGACCGGAAGACGTTCATCGTGCTTCAGGTGAAGACGATGTCATCCCACCAGCGCGCAGCAGGGACGAGGCAATGGAACACCAGACCCTCGTCCCCGGGGCGCTGGCCGCTCATTTCGAGCGAGACCGGCGCGTCACAGTCTGGGCAGGAGGTGTCCACGTGGCCATCTGTGTGCAGCGCGGCGCAGATGCCCAGGGCATCCCACGCACAGTTGGCATACCACGCATGGCCGCCGGCCTGTACTCGGTACGCCGTTGGCACCGCCGAGAACGGGTTCGCCATCCGAATCTCGCTGGTGCCAGGGTTGAGCACGAGCGCGTGCCTGCGATGCAGCTCGCGCCATTCGGTCTCGACGTCGCCAGGGAGCAGACCGGTTGCGTCTGCCACCTCACCCGCAGTCGGAGCGCGGCCGAGTTCAACGAATATCCGGTACGTCGCATTCCGAAGCGCGAGAGTCCTTGCGTCCATCTCGCTCACCCTGCCGTCCAGATGTTTATCGCCCTATCCAAACGCGTGGGATCGCGATGCGACGGGATGTAGCGTCTTGAGGGTGCCGCGCACGTGGGCGCGGGCGACGCCGGCCGCGCGTCGGCCCTGACCGGCCGCGATGGCGTCGATCAGCTCACGGTGCTCGCTGGCAACGACGCCTGCGCGATGAGGTGCGGCCAGGGAGCGCTCAGTCGAGACGAGGATGCGATTCCAGAGCAGCGCAAGCGCGGCGTCACTGACGGGGCTGGCAGCCAGCGTGTCGATGGCGCGATGGAACTCGCGGTTGCACTGTGCTGCCTCGGGGTAGTCGCCGGCCTCGGTGGCAGCCTCGGCCTGAT
>JALYZB010000072.1 GCA_030945945.1 Actinomycetota bacterium
TCCGGATGTCCGTTCGGCGTGTTGAGCCGGGCGAGGACGTGAACGAGGGGACGTGGATCGTGCTTGAACACGTAAAACTCCTCGTGGATCGCAAAGCTCCTCGGGAGAGCTTGAGTCATTGGGGTGCTGCGATCCTCGACGAGGAGCTGTTCGGTGCTGGGCGCGGGGTGGTGGCTGAACTCCGCGCTGATCATCGCGAGGTAGCCCGGCCAGTGGTGAAACGTGTCGGTGGCGGAGTGAAAGCCGATGAGTCCACCCCCTTCGTGCACGTAGGTGATGAGCGCATGTTTTTGAGACGGCCTGAACAGAAGTTCCCCGGAGGTCAGCAGGAACACAACCGCGCCGGCGTGTTTGAGCAGGGCCGGCCGCCCCCGCAACACCGCTGCCGCCGGACGCCCGGCACCGGACCCCAATCATCGGATGGACGCACCCAGAGGCTGACCCGGCATGGCGGAACCGTGCCCGACTGCTCGCGCGACAGCCGCACGATCGCGTGCGAGCGCAACGGTCCGCTGGACACGATCTACGCCTCAGACGCGACCTGCGACGCCTGACCCCCGCGCCACGTGCTCGACTGAGGAACCTCGTACGCCGATCTGGGGACATATTGCGGACACCCCGCAGGTCTGTACCCCCAGAAACGCAAAACCCCGGTATTCCGGGGCGCTTGTGATGGGCCGTGGAGGAATCGAACCTCCAACCTTGGGATTAAGAGATGCCCATTTGCAGGCTTTTTCTAGTGATCCCCAACAGTTCAGGGCAGCTGGTTCTAGTTAGCGCAGGTCAGAATTGCCGAGTTCGGGACATGGTTCGGGACATGGTTTGCCCGTACGGCGTTCACGTGATTTCGCTGCTTGGTCGCTTGGATGTAGTCGCTTTGAGACATTTTCAGCGACTGCTTCGGGCGAAGGGGTTTGGGGCTGCTCGCCACATACCAAATGATCGCATTCAGGACGGCAATCACCGCAAGGCAAACGACGTCGCGGTGCGTGCCGGCGTCGCGACGCAGCCAATCTCCCACCAGAGCTGCCAGGACCGCGTCGCCGGCAGCCTGCAGAGGCGCGGCCACACCGCGGCGGCGTCCTGATCGGCCAAGGGGCGGTAGGAAGAGCGAGGGGCGCTTATCGGGTCACCGGCAAAGCCAGCTCGTTGGCCGCCCATCGCGTGGCGCGGTCTGACGGCTGTTTACGGCGATTAGGAGAAGCCGACCGCCGCCGCTGCGGGCTAGCCATTAGTCCTGCTGTTTCGTGAACGGGGAAGTCTCGATCGGCCTCACGCCGGCGTCAGGGGAGGATGCGTCCTTGGTCCTGGCGAGGAGCAGGTGCGGGGTGATCGATCGGCGAGAGACCCCGCGCTCGACCTCAGTCGAGTTCGAGCAGGAGTCGAGCGAGATCGGCGGGGCGGTTGCTGGCGACCATGTGGGTGGTCGCGATCTCCCGGTACCGCCAGGCGGGCGATGCCTTGGCCATCTCGGCTGCTGACCAGAAGGCATCCGAGCCGGGGGCGTCCGGCTTCTCCGCGGTGGCTTTGATGTAAGTGCGGGTGAACGGGACGTGCTCCAGGGGTCGGGCCAGATGAACTGCCTCGGTAAAGCAACCGAGCGGATGCGGCGTGCGCCGCTCGTTCTGCCAAGCCGCTTCGCCGGGTTCATCGAACTCTCGCGGTGGTGGTGGCACGAGCCACTCGGCATCGAGCGTAATCCTCGGGATTGCCCCGAGACCAGCCAACCCAGCCACTGTGTCGCTGGTGGCGGGCACGAAGGCGTCGAGGTAGACGAGGTGCCGCACCCGATCGGCGATGTGGTCCAGAGTGCCAGTGACGACCATGCCTCCGTAGGAGAACCCGAGGAGTGTGATGTCGTCGAGGTCCTCGTAGAGCACGACGTTCACGACATCGCGAATGTGGGTGGTGAGGTTAACGCTCGGGCTGGTGAGGTGTGCCCGCTCTCCGATCCCGTCAGGCTCGGAGTGAAGACCTCATGCCCGGCGGCACGCAGCAACGGCCGCACTTTTCGAAACCCGTGGGCCCCGCTCCACCCGCCGTGGACGAGAACAAACAGGGCCATATCGCAAAGCTCCTTCCGGGCGGCGCCGATCACGTCGGCGTAGGGCGGGTAAGGGTGGGCGGCGTGCCGAAGCAGACCGGCCTGTTCCATCACGGCTTGATGATCGCATCCCGGTCGCATCGGACCCGACCAGCAGCAGCCCCTTTCTCTGACCGCACCGCGAGGCCCCGTCGCGAGTGGTGTCAGCCCCGCAATGCGCCGAAACGCGCCTATACCGGGCTCAAGAGCGGCTTGGCCACGTATGGTCAAGAACGTGACCTTTAGATGGGCCAGGCTCCGTCCCGACGCGAACGTGTGCGGGGCGCACGAGAGGCGCTACCAAGCCCGTGACGGGATCGCCAGCCCGGACGCGTCTGTGGGGAACCGGCGTTTCAAAGCCCAACGCTGACTGCGACCCAGCGCTGGATCAACTCGGTGATGTGTGGCTGTCGCGCGCTTCCCGACCGGCTCGCGGCATTGTCTACGCAGCGCTGCTCGCGTCGCGCTGCGGTCTTAGGCGAGTTTGCGGATGAGATCGACTAGCTCGTCGGGCTGGTAGCCGTGGCGTCGGGCGAGGCCGAGCAGTTCGTGTATCTGCTCGAGGACGATTCCGTGCTGTGGGGTGCCGGCGACTCTGACTCCCTGTCCGCGGCGGAATTCCAGTAGGCCTTCGTCGCGAAGGATTCGCAGCGCTCGCAGCACGGTGTTGGTGTTGACCTTCAGTACGGCGGCGATGTCTTTGGCCGGCGGGAGGCGTTCGCCTTCGGTCGCCTCGCCGTCTGCGATTGAACGGCGGATTTCCGCAGCGACCTGATCGTGCAGCAGCGCGGGGTCTGACCGGTCGATCTTAACATCCAACATGATGCTAGCCATAGTAGCGCCAATGGTGACACTCGGCAGCCGTCTCGTTCGATGGCGTCCTGCCGTCAGTTTCTGGTCTCCGAGGATCCAGGCGGCGGTGATCAAGGACGCACGCCGTCGCGCGCCCCGTCGGCGGCTGCGCACGGCCGTGCTCGTGTTCCCAGCTGGACTCGCAGCCGCGATCTACGTCACGTACAGCGGCCGGGATGCCCCCCGGCCGAGCGCACCCACGGGTCGGCCCTCCGCGATCAGCGCGCCGCGCGTGGCTTTGGAAGGCACGCCCCTGCAGGGCGTCAGCGCTGATGGCTCAGTGTGGGCCCTGACCTGTTACCGGGAGTGTTCGAGCATTCAGCACAGCGCTGGGCAGTTGGTCAGGTTCAGTAGCCGCTCCGGTCAGGTGATCAGGCGGATCGCGGTGTCAAATCCGCAAGCGTTCGCGATCGGCGCCGGCGGGATCTGGCTCGCGCACTTCTGGTCAGGGACCGTCACGCAAGTCGACCCGTCGACTGGCACCACGATCCAGCGAATCTCGCTGGTCCTGCCAAAACCGTACTTCGGACGCGACCGTAGATTCCTGCCATCCAGCATCGGCATCGCCAACGGCGCTGTCTGGGTCGCGACTGCGCGTGGCTGGCTGGCCGAGATCGCCGCCACAACCGGGCGACTGGAGGCGATGCTGCCTGCACCGCCCGATGTCACGGGGCAGGTCATGGCGGGATCCAGCGGTACGTGGGTGGCTGAGTCGACGCTGGGGTTGGGTCTCATCCGCCCGCGGTCTCATCGACTCGAGCTGCGGTCGATCACCGACGCCTACTCCAGGCCGCTCGCGATCGACCAGTTCGCGATCGGTGGCGGCCGGCTCTGGAGCTACGGGATGACCACGCACGCCACCGGCGCTGGGGCGGTCTTGACCAACAGCGCAATGCTCACCGTCCCGGACGAGCGCACCGGGAAGATCATCCGGCAGATCGCGGTCCCCGCCGGCCGCTATGACCTGGCGTACGGACACGGCGCCGTGTTTCTCGCCAACTCCCGCAACGGACGCCTGATTCGCATCAACCGCGACTACACGATTCGTCATCTGCGCTCAATTCGTCCCCCCGGCCGACTGCTGACCATCGCTGCCGGCGCGATCTGGACCGCCACCGAGGCAGGACACCTTCACCGCACCGCGCTGCCCTAGGTGTTCTGCTCGTAGAGATGCTGAACTCGAGTGATGGGGGCC